>BNUB01000009.1 GCA_025997045.1 Betaproteobacteria bacterium | reverse complement strand
AGCACAGCACAGCACAGCACAGCACAGCACAGCACAGCACAGCACAGCACAGCACAGCACAGCACAGCACAGCACAGCACAGCACAGCACAGCACAGCACAGCACAGCACAGCACAGCACAGCACAGCACAGGCGGGGCGCTCTGGATGCCGCCCTTTCTGAGCGTCATTATTCCGGCTTACAACGCTGCGGGCACCATTGGCCGCTGCCTGGAAACACTTGACCGCGCCCTGAGCGAAACCCGCCATGAAATACTGGTGGTCGATGACGCATCGAGCGACAAGACCGCCAGACAGGTGGAAAAGCTGGCAAAAAAATTGCCTGCCGTGCGCCTCGTCCGCCATCCCCGCAATCAGGGGCCGGGGCCTGCCCGCAACAGCGGCTTGTCTGAAGCGCGGGGCGAATTTATCTGGTTTGTTGACGCCGACGACGAAATCCCCCTCGCCGGATTTGCCGGTCTCGATGCGCGCGCGGCAACGGCCGGTTGCGATGTACTGTTATTCAAATACAACCGGGTGGATTGCCGCACCCGTCAATATTCCCCGTGGATAGATTACGACGCCCGCGTCTTTGCCGGGCGGCCGGGGGATGATTTTTCAGCCAGGGAGTTTCCCCCGGTTCTGGCCACCTCGCACGCCCTGTGGAATAAATGGTTCCGCCGGGAGCGCGTCATGGCGGTCGGAATGCCATTCCCCGCCACCATCACAGCGGAAGACCTGCCCTTTACCATTGCCAACCTTTACGCGGCGCGGCGTCTGCGTTATCTGGACAGAATCCTGTACACCTACCGTGAAGACGCATCGCGCCTGTCGCGCATCAGCGACGCGCGTCGGCTGGGTGTTTTGTCCGTCTGTGAAATAACCGAAAACTGGCTGCTGCAAGCCGGCGTCGACCGCGAATGTCTGACCGCCTTCCATGTTTGCAAAGCCCATATCCTGCTGCTGAACTATAAAAACACCGATAAACAGACACAGGAACGGCTGCGGGAAAGTCTCGACGGCTATTTGAAATCGCTCTCCATGGAGATGGCGCTGCGTCTGGCGGGAAACGTCTGGCTGCGCCAGGACGTAAAAAACCGGATGCTGACCCTGCACGGCCTGAACCCCGGAATCACGGCGAAGGCGCTGGCGCTGTATTCAGCCTGCAAGAAAGCGCTGCGCGCCTTTTATCTGACCATAACCCTTCAATTGAAAAGGAATTGATGCAATGAACCATGATCAATATATGGCTGCGCCAGATGCGGCGCACGGGCGTCCACAACGGCTGCTGGCGCGGATGTGCTACGCCGGCGCGTTTATGCTGCTGTCGCTGCTCTCGCTTTTTTTCTCCTTCATCAACCCGGCGCGGGCTGCGGATGTTTTGTATATAGAAGGGGGAGGCGGTGGTGCTGGCGCTTCCTATAGTGGCGGTGGCAGCGGTGGCACATACAGTGGCAGTGGCGGCAATGGCTATAGCGGTGCCAGTGGCTATGGCGGCGGTGGTGGTGGTGCTTATATCTATTACGGCAACACTCCTGCTTCGCCCCCCGACATCAACGGTGGGAATGGTGATAGTGCTGCTGGTGCTGGTGGAGCAAAAGGCATAGCCAGTAGCACAGGGATTACTGGGATTTCTGGGATTACTGGCGCTGCTGACGACGGCACTGCTAGCAGCGTTCCCAATGGCGGCGCTGGCGGTAGCGCAAGCGTCACGGTGAGCGGAAGCCTGTCACTAGGTGGGCTGTATATCACCAGCGGCGAAGATGGTAGGTACGGCGCAGCAACGGGTGCTGGGGGTGCAGCCCGCTTTACGGCTGACACCCTGCGTGCTGCAACGATCAACCTGACGAAACAAGACGGCGACCTGAAATTCGACGTCACCAATCTGGAAATCAACGACACCGGCACCACGCTGACCGCCGACGGAATTGGCTCCGGCGACGCGACCATCACCAACCTGCGCCTGACCGGGAGCGGAAATTTCACCTTGGCGGGTAACGAGGCGGGCAACGTCAGCGTAGGGAAACTCGTCATCGCCGGCGGCACCATCAACGACAGCAATTTCACCAATTTGATTGACGGCGGGGTTACGTACACCACCACACCCAACATCACACTCGATTCCGGCGGCGCGAAATTTGACATCAGCAGCGGAAATCAGACGGTAAGCCGCGTCCTGACCGGCGCGGGCAGCCTGACCAAAGAGGGCACGGGCACGCTGACTTTGAGCGGAACGAACAACTACGGCGGCGGCACCACGATCAGCACAGGAACGCTGGCGCTCTCCGGCACTGGCAGCATCGCGGCCTCTTCCGGCGTCACGCTCGCCAATACGAGCGGCGCGATTTTTGATATTTCCAGCGTAGGCGGCACGATGACGACGATCAACGGTCTCATCGGCGGCGGCACAAGCGGCGGTAAGCTCACTTTGGGCAACAACAATCTCACCATCAGTAACAACGGCGCGAATACTTACAACGGCGTGATCGAGGGCTCCGGCAGCCTGACCAAAGACGGCACGGGTACGCTCACTTTGCGTGGCGCAAATACCGCTTATAGCGGCGACACGACCGTGAACGGGGGACTCATCAATTTCAACGACGAGAACAACTTCGGCACAACGGGCACCATCACCCTGAACGGCGGCGGTCTGCAATGGGCAAGCAGCACCACGACCGACATCTCCAGCCGCCTTGCCACACTCGGCGCTTCCGGCGGGACATTCGACACCAACGGCAACAGCGTCACCTTTGCGACCGGATTCTCCGGCACCGGCGGCCTGACCAAAACCGGCGCGGGCACGCTGACTTTGAGCGGCACGAACATCTACACCGGCACGACCAACATCAACGCCGGAACGCTGGAACTCGCCACCAGCAGCAGCCTGACCAGCGCCGTAACCGTAGCGGACACCGCCGGAGCCACCTTCGCCCTGCGCGGCAGCGTCATGGGCAACGTTGCCTTGGGCGGCAGCAACAGCACACTGAACGCCTATCAGGGCGGCTCCATCTCCGGCAACCTCTCCGCGACCAACGGCAAGCTGAATTTCTTCCTGCCGGAAACCATTGACAATGGCGAGTTCATATTGGGGGTCACCGGTGAGGCGAACATCACCGGCAGCACGATCAACATCCAGCAGGACGGCAGTTTTACAAAATTCATCAACCTCGCGTCGACAGAGACCTTCAACCTCATCAAGGCAACCACATTGACAGGCGCCAGCACCGCCAGCCTCACCCTTTCATCGGGCATGGCGTTCATCTACGGTTTCAACTTCGCGCCGGATGCCAACGGCAACCTCGTCGCCACAACGACGGTGACGCCGCCGGTAGTAACGCCGCCTTACGTGCCGCCCGTCAATCCGCCGCCCCCGCCGCCGGTTGAACCGCCCCCCGTTGAACCGCCCGTAGTCGAGCCGCCGGTCGAACCCCCTGTCGAGCCACCCGTTCCCCCCGTCGAACCCCCACCCTCCGGCAACGGCGGCATCAACCTCAACGCCCAAACCAAAGCCCTCTCCGAAGCCTTCCTGAGCGGCACCGCCTACCTCAATCAGGCACAAGATTTCGCCGTGACACAAGGCTTAACTGCCGCCCTGCACGCCAGCGGCACAGCCGAAGGCACCGGCCCCCGCCTGCAAGGCTTCGCCGCCATCGGCTACGGAAAAATGCGCCACAACACCGGCTCCCACATCGACGTCGACGGCTACACCCTCCTCGCCGGCCTCGCCGGGTCCAAAGCCACCAACATAGGCAACCTCACCGCCGCCGCCTTCATCGAACACGGCAAAGGCGACTACACCAGCCACAACAGCTTCACCAACGCCGCCAGCGTGCGCGGCAACGGCGACACCGAATACACCGGCGCAGGCATCCTGGCCCATCTCGCCCTCAACCCCTCAACCACCGCCCAGCCCTACCTCGACGCCAGCCTGCGCTCAGGCCAGGTCAAAACCGACTTCGGCGGCCATTTCGTCAACGGCACCACCCTCCACAGCGCCTACAACGCCAAATCCACCTACCTGAGCGCACACGTCGGCGCAGGCTACCTCCTGAAACTCTCCGAACAAAGCAAACTGGATGTCTACGGACAATACCTCTGGAGCCATCAAGACGGCGACACCGTAAAACTCACCACCGGCGAAACGGTGAAATTCAAGGCAGTGGATTCGCAAAGAACCAGACTGGGCGCGAAATGGCATCACGCCCTGACCCCCCAAACCACCGCTTACCTCGGTGCAGCCTGGGAACACGAATACGACGGCAAGGCCAAAGCCAGCATCTACGGCTACAAACTGGACGCCCCCAAGCTAAAAGGCGACACCGCCCTGCTGGAACTCGGCCTGACCCTAACCCCCGCCGAAAAAGGCTGGTCACTGGATGTCGGCGTGCAAGGCTACACAGGCAAACACGAAGGCGTGACGGGGAATGTGAAGGCGGGATATCGGTTCTGACCACCACCGGGAGCGATGGCGTCCCCGCCATCGCTCCCGGCAGGCGCTCTCCTGAGCCATGTTCGCCTCTATAATGGCATATCAAAATGCTACCTGAGTGCGAACATGCCCCCGCCCTTCCTCCTCTCCCCCATCAACGACGCGGTGTTCAAGATGATCTTCGGCGACAGCCACGACATCGGGCACCTGACCAATTTCCTCAAATCCGCCCTCACCATTCCCCCTGAAGACTACGAAGAGGTCTTCCTCCCCGACCCCCACCTCATGCGCGACGGCTGGGGCGACAAGCTGAGCATTCTCGACGTCAAGCTCAGAACCCGCTCCGGCAAATTGGTCGATATCGAGATCCAACTCGTCGACCAGCCCGATCTGCGCGAGCGCATCGTCTTCTATCTGGCTAAAATGGTCACTGAGCAGATTGGCGCAGGCGACCCCTACCGCAACATCCAGCGCACCATCTGCATCCTGATCACAGATTTCAAGCTCATCGTCGAGAACACGTCCTACCACAACCGCTACCGCCTCCACGACGCCGCCAGCGGCTCGGAATTCACTGACCTGCTGGAGGTCAACACCCTGGAGCTACCCAAGCTGCCGCGCAACACAGACGGCTCTACGTTGTGGGACTGGCTGGGATTTTTGAAGGCGAAGAGTAAAGAGGAACTCACCATGCTCGCAGAGAAGAACCCCGAGGTAAAAAAGGCTGTCGCCAAGCTGATGACGCTCACGGAAGACGAGCAGGCGCGGATGGTGGCCGACGCACGGGACAAGATGCGCTGGGATATTGAATCCAGAGAGCGGGCGGCGGTGGAAAAAGGCCGTGAAGAAGGGCGTGAGGAAGGGCACGAGGAAGGTTTCGAGGAAGCGCGACGGGCGTTTGCCCGGAGGCTCCTTGCCCGCAACCGCCCAATCGAAGAGATCATCGAAGATACCGGCCTTACCCTCGAACAGATCCAGGCGCTCACGCTGCATTGACCCTGTTAAACCGGCCCCAAAATACCGTACATGTTGGCGTAGAACTGTGCGTCAAGGCTTGCGATGCGCCGGGAGCGATGGCGTCCCCGCCATCGTGCGACGGCGAGACGCCGTCGCTCCCAGTGCGCAGGTTTCCCAACCTGCGGGGCATCCATCCGGGATTGTGGGTAAACCTCAGACCGCTCGCGGGCGAGAGGGGCTTTAATTCACCACTTCCTGCGGCTGTGCACTGACCCCGGCTCCGGCATCTGCTGCCGCTTGCTGCCGGGCGGGCTCGTCGCCCAGAAACGACGCCGTCGCTGCCAGCAATGCGGCAGAGAACAGCACACACATGAGTCGTAAAACAAAATCAGCCACGAAATCTCCTTGCTTGAAACGCGGACGCCATGCGCCGCCCGATTGCTGACCAGACTAGACGGGTGGGGAGAAATTCACAGGATATTGGTCACGGTCAAAGCCAAAAAAAGCCCGGCCAGCGTGTCAAATTACACACGCAGCTCAAAATGACGGTTGTAGAAATGTCCACTGCCGAGGTGGCGGCTGATGTTGAGCAGGGTGGCGCCCGGCAGCTCGTGATGGAGCAATTCGAGCGTATCGGCTTCGTCCCTGGAATCGAAGGCATCGGCCAGCTCCTCGATGAACACCCACTGCGGTTGCTGGAGGAACAGGCGGGCCATGCCGAGGCGCTGCTGGGTGGGCAGCGGCAGCGTGCGCCCCCAGTCTTCGAAATCGTCGAGGTGGGTTTGCAGCCAGCGAATCCCGGCGCATTCCAGCGCACGGTGAAAACTGGCATTGCTGTACAGCCCCGCCGCGCCGGGGTAGGAGAGCACTTCGCGCAGGGTGCCGGCGTACAGATAGGGATGCAGGGGCACGAACATGATGTCGCATCCGGCAGGGAGCAGGATTTCGCCCCGGCCCCACGGCCACAACCCGGCCACCGTCTTGAACAGCGCCACCGTGACCGTCTGATCGCCGGTAAACAGCAGGCGTTCGCCGTGATGCGCGACCAGATTGAAGTCGGTGAGCAGACGCTGGCCCGAGGCGCTCTCCAGGCAAAGATTGCGGATTTCCAGATCGGCCTGCTCGTCACGCCGCAGCACGATGCGGCGCGTGCCGCGCTCGTCTTCGGCATCCTCACGCGCGAGCTGCTTCATGTCCTCGTGGAAAGTGATGATGCGATCAATCGAGGCGCGGCAGCGCGCAATTTCGCCCAGATTGTCGATCGGCCACGACAAGGCCGAAGTGAGGCGCTGGAACGCCTGCGCGGCCTGCATGAGCAGGCCCAGGGTCATGGCCCCGGCGATATATTGCGGCGCGGCGATCAGAATCGGAAACACCGGCAGCAGCGCGCCATAACCGGTCGAGAACGCGACGATGCCCAGATAGGCCACGGTCTGGCGATTCCAGCCCATGCCGACATCGGCGAACAACTGCCCGGCGTGCAGGCGCTCACGCGGGCCGCCATGCACCAGCGCAATCGCTTCCGAGTGCTCGCGCACCCGCGCCAGACCGAAACGCAGATTGGCTTCCACCGTTTGCAGGCGATTGGTGGTGCGAATCAGGGGTCTGCCGAGCAGCAAACCCAGTACCGAGCCGACCCCGGCGTAGAGAAAAGCCATCAACACCAGATAGCCGGGCACCGACACCGAGGTGCCCGGCAGCGGCGCACTGCCCGAAACCGAGAGCAGGATATCGACGAAGCTGCCCAACACCAGCACCGAAAACACCAGCGAATGCGCCAGCGTAATCGCCACTTCGGTGGCGATCTTCACGTCTTCGGCGATACGCCCATCGGGATTGTCGTGCTCGCCCGCGGTCAGTTGCAGGCGGTAGTGGTGGGAGCGCGCCAGCCACTGGTCGAGAAACATCCCCGTCATCCAGCGCCGCCAATCGAGTTGCAACCAGCGTTTGACGTACAGATGGAGCGCCGTTACCCCCATGGTGACGGCAAAGATCAGCGCAAACATCACGATCAGGCGCACAAATTCGTCGAGCGAATGCGCTTCGAGCGCATCAAACAGATCGCGGTGCCAGTAACTGATCCACACCGCCAGCACCACCTGGGCCACGGTCAAGGCCAGCAGCAGCAGCACCGCGCCGCGCACCGTCCATTTGTTGCTGCCGTTCCAGTAGTCCACCGCCAGACGCCAGAAGCGCCGTCCGGCACGGTAATTGGGGCGAGCGGGCGCAAGATCACTCATCACGCGCCATCCCGGCGGCAATCTGCGCCGCGCCTCTCAGGCCGAGCGCCTCATCGGTCACGACGTACAAGGGAATTTTCTCCAGCACCGCAGCCATGCGCGGATGGGCATGAAAGGTGTCGACCACTTCAGGCGTGCGCAAAAAAGGCAGGATGCGCGGCACGATACCGCCGCTGAGATAGACCCCGCCATCGGCCAGAACGGTGAGGGCGAGATTGCCCGCCGCCGCCGCGAGCAGCCGGGCGAAAAGACGCAAGGTGGCGCAGGAGAGGACGTCACCGTCACGCGCCAGCGCGCCGATCGTGGCCGCATCATGGGCCAGGGGCGAGTCGGGCGACAAACCGGCGACAAAGCGGTAGAGCCGGGTCATCCCCGCCCCGGAGAGCAGGGTCTCAAGACTCACGCGCGGATAAAACGGCAGCAGGGCCGCGAGCAGCGCCAGCTCCTCCTGATTGCGCGGGGCAAAATCAACATGCCCGCCTTCGCTGCCCAGCACCTGCCCCCCCGCCACCACGGCCATCCCCAGCCCGGTACCGGCGCCAATCAGCGCCTTCACCCCGGCAGCCTGCACTTGCCCGGCGCACAGGGTACACAGCCCGTCAGCGCCCACACAGGCCAGCCCGGCGCCCTGGGCGGCAAAATCATTGACCAGCCGCACCCGGCTGATGCCGAGATGGCGGGCGATCCGAGCGCCATCCAGCGCCCACGCCAGATTGGTCATCTGCACCCGCTGCCCCGCCAGCGGCCCGGCGACGGCAAGACAGGCCGCGACCGGACGCTCATCGGCGCGCACAAAAGCGCCGATCAGCGTCTCCATATCAGGGTAGTCGGCGCTGGCAAATTCCGCGCCGCGCCGCACCCGCCAGCCCCCGGTACACAACTCCGCGAGCAGCAGCCGCGCGCGCGAACCGCCGATATCTGCCGCCAGTACGATCTCATCTTTGCCACTCATCCCGGCAAATGTAACAGGTCAACGGCTGTTGCGGCACAGCCGCAGTGTGATCAAGCTCACGCCCGGGCGTCCGCCAGCGCGCCGGAGAATTCCGCATGCCTGCCGCTGCTGGTAGAGTGAGCACCCGATCCCCTTGCCCGACCTGACAAAACCGCTCTGGCAGAACCGCTGCTTCCGCCGGTTTGTGCCCTCCACCGCCTGCACATGTTTGACGACATCATCCACCTCGGCACTTTCATTGTCGGCACCATTTTCATCGTTCTGGTGCCCGGCCCCAACTCGCTGTACGTCTTTACCGTCGCCTCCCGCCGCGGTATCGCCGCCGGCTACCGGGGCGCGGGCGGCATCTTTACCGGCGACGCCATCCTGATGCTGCTCGCCGCCTCCGGCGCGGCCTCGGTGCTCAAGGCCACCCCGGCGCTGTTTACCGTGCCGCGTTACGCGGGCGCGCTCTATCTGGTGTGGCTGGGCATCGACCTGCTGCGGGCAGCGTGGGCGCAATGGCGCAGCCGCACCGCCCCGGCGACCACCCCGCCCCTGACGCCCCTGACGCCATTTCGCACCGCGCTCCTCATCAGCCTGCTCAATCCGAAGGCGATCCTCTTTTTTGTCTCCTTCTTCATCCAGTTTGTCTCGCCCCAGGCCGCCCGCCCGGCGCTGGCGTTTTTGATACTGGGTGCTATAGTCCAGTTTTTCAGCATGCTCTACCTGACGGCATTGATTATGAGTGGAGCAAAGCTCGCCCTCTGGTTCAACCATCGACGATGGTTGACGGCTGCCGCAACCGGCATGGTTGGCAGCCTCTTCATCGCTTTCGGGCTCCGTCTCACCACTGCCTTACCCGGTTGAGCCTCCACCGTCATGTCCTTCTCCGCCCGCTTCCTCGATCGCCTGCGCATCCTGACCGCTCCCGAGTGGATCTCCGGGCCGACGATGATGTCGATCCGTAACGGCTTTTTGCTCAGTCTGCCGCTGGTGGTCACGGGCGCATTGGCGATCATCTTCAACAATCTGCCGATTACGGCTTATCAGGCGGGGATGAGCCGGCTGTTCGGCGATAACTGGTCACAGTTCGGGGCGCTGGTCTGGCAGGGCACCTTCGGCATCCTGTCCCTGCCCATCCTGGTGGGCATCAGCCATTACCTGACCGAATACCACAACCAGCGCCACCCCACCCAGCCGATCAGCCCGGTCATCGCCTCACTGGTCGCGCTCGCCTGTCTGCTGGTCATCACCCCGCTGGGCAAGGACGTCCCGCTGTCGAGCTGGCTGGGGGTACAGGGCCTGTTCATCAGCATTCTGGTGGCGGTGCTGGCGACCCGCCTGTTCCTCTACCTCGCCCAATCGCGCTATCTGCACATGACCCTTTATTCCGAAGGGCTGGACGCCGCGATTCCGCTGTCCTTCTGGTGCCTGGCGCCGGGCGTGCTGACCATCCTCGGCTTTACCATCGGCCATCTGGTGCTGCACTTCTTCACCGGCATCTCGGTGCATGAAGTCGTGCACAAGCTGATGCTCTATCCCTTCAGCCTGGTCGATGATGTCTTCAACGCCGCCATTGCCTACGTGACCCTCACCCACTTGAGCTGGTTCATGGGCATCCACGGCTCCAACGTGTTCGACCCCCTCGCCCAGGAGCTGTTCGAGCATGCGGACAAGGCCAATCTGGAAGCCTTGCTGGCCGGATTGCCGCCGCCTCATCCCATGTCCAAGCACTTCATGGACATTTTCGTTTTCATGGGCGGCGCGGGTTCGTCGCTATGCCTGTTGATCGCGATTTTCATCGCCAGCAAGAACCGCAACAGTCTGCGTCTGGCGAAAATCTCGGTCGCGCCGGGGCTGCTCAACATCAACGAGATTCTGCTCTACGGCCTGCCGATCATCCTCAACCCCATTTTTTTCCTGCCCTTCATCTTCACCCCGCTCATCATCATGGCGGTCAGCAGCCTCGCCCTGCGCTGGGGCTTCATCCCCTGGCCGGCGGTGCAGCTCGACTGGACGGCGACGCCGCTGCTGTCAGGCTATCTTGCCACCGGCTCGTGGCGCGGCACCGCGCTGCAGGTGCTCAATCTCATCATCGGCACCCTGATCTACCTGCCCTTCGTCAAAGTCTCCGACCGGGTCAAGGAAGAGCGCCAGAGGGCAGCCATGGAGCAGTTGATGGAGATCGCGTGCAACAACGCCGTCGGCCCTTCGGGGAAAAAGTGCCTCGACCGCAATGACGAAATCGGCATCCTCGCCCGCATGCTCGCCAATGACCTCGAAGAAGCCTCACGCACCGGCGTCGGGCTCTACCTCGAATACCAGCCCCAGGTCGACCATCTCACCAACACGGTGTTCGGCTCCGAAGCCCTGGTGCGCTGGCGTCACCCCCTGTACGGCAATATCCCCGCCCCCATCGTCGTCGCCATTTGCGAAGATGGCGGCGTCGTCAACAAACTCGGCCTCTGGGTGCTCGACCAGGCGTGTGCCGAGCGCGCGCGCTGGCATGCGGCGGGGGTGGACAAGCACCACAAGCTGTCGGTCAATGTCTCCATCCAGCAACTCTTCGATGCGCTCCTGCCGGACAAGATCGCCCAATGTGTGACCCATCACCAGCTCGAGCGCACGATGATCGGCATCGAAGTCACCGAGTCGATCGCGCTTGACCCGGAATCGCCCCATAACTACGTCTTGAAGCGCGTCCACGACATGGGCTTCATCATCTCGATGGACGACTTTGGCATGGGGCACAGCTCCCTGTCCTACCTCAAGTATTTCCCGGTCAATATCCTCAAGATCGACAAGGCGCTGTCCAAGGACGTCGCCTCCAGCAAGATCAGCACGGAAATCATTACCACCATCGTTGAATTGTGTGAGGCGCTCAAGGTCACCATCGTGGTCGAATTCGTCGAGAACCAGGAACAGATTGATACCCTGCGTCATCTGGGTTGCCACATCTTCCAGGGCTATTTCTTCAGCAAACCCCTCAGCGGTGAAAAAATGCTCGCCTATGCCTTGCAAAACCGCGCCGCCCCCGCCGCGCCACCTGCCCCATGAACGCCCCCCGTCATTCAGGTCACACGCTGTCGGCGCTGATGCTGCTCGCCGCCGCGACAAGCGCCACAGCGGGCACATTCGCTGACTGGCTGGACACCTCGACCCTCGGCGCGGAGTTGATCTATTTCCAGCGCCACAGCGATCGTTACAACATCGATGATGATCGTCGCCACACCCTGCGCAATCACCGCACCGTCCAGACCCGGCTCGATTTCGTTTCCGCCTATTCCGCCGACACCATCGGCGTCGATCTCGGCATGTTCACCGCCAACGACACCGCCAACTGCTGCGCCCCCGATCACGAATTCAATTTCGTCCCCTGGCGCAACCCGTGGGAACCCGACTGGTCGAAGAAACATGCCCGTGATGGCGCCTCGCTCTATCGCGCCCACATCAAGCTGCGTCACGACGGCTGGTGGGGCAAATTCGGCTATTACCAACCGGAAGGGCCGGGCGTGTTCGGCGTCAACTGGTCAGTGCTGCCCGGCACCCTGCGCGGCTTCGAAGGCGGCGGCCAGCTCGACCTGGGCGACAGCGCCAGCCCCCACCACAAACTGGTCTTCGCCTTGCAGTGGGCCAATGCCTACAAAGCGCCGTGGTACCGCGAAGTCGCGCATTTCCGTGGCGCCGACAACGAAAGCCGCGTCGACGACATGTATTCGCTCGGCGCCCGCTTTGAGTCCAGCACGGCAAGCTCGGCGCGCTCGGTCGAATTGGCCTGGGGCGAAGCGCGTGACTTCCTCCAGAACGCCCATCTCAAACTCAAATACCAGCGCGAACTGAGCCCCGTCTCCTCCACCGCGCTTTCCTACCAGCTCTACGCCACCAGCGACCGCGTGCGCGGCAACGATGCCGGTTATTTCGGCGGCGGACGCGCCTGGCAGCATTACCTCGCCTGGCACGGCAGCAAAGCGCCCTGGTCGGCCAAAGTGGAATTCACCCATTCCCGCGCCCCCAGCCGCAATGCCGACCACCACGGCTATTTCGTCTATCGCCTCACCGGACGCTACGCAGGCGCCAATGGCGCATACGAACCGTGGTGGGACAATCGCTCGGACTGGAATCACAACCGGGAAAGCGCCGGTTTCCTGAGCCTCGCCCGCACCCTCGACGACATCCTCCCCACCCCCGGCTTCTCCGCCGCCTTCTCCACCGCCTATGGCCGTGGTGGCCGGGTCTATGGCGTCAGCGAGACCTTGCGCGAATCAGCCTGGTCGATACACCTGGCCTACGTCGTCCCTTCCGGCACACTCAAAGGCACCCAGACCAGCCTGCACTACACCCGCTACGACAACCACACCCGCCAACCCAGTTGGGAAGGGTTCAAAAATCTGTTCCAGGACGAACGCGATCTGAAATTTCTCGTGATGGTTCCGATTAAATAAAAACCACCCATTCCATTACCCTGCCTGGATCAGGCAAGTAGCGCTTTCCCTCTTCCGCCATTACCGCCATAATTGCGTCCTGGACGGCATCCTCAGGGTTGTCGGCAACATGGATGGAACACGGGTATGGTTCGCAACGCCGGGAAGACGCTCAGTTTCAAAGTTTCATTGTTCTTTGCCATCGTTTCGGCAGTGCTCGTTGCCGTGCTCTCGGCAATCACCCTCATCTCGTTCCGCCATTTCTCGGTCAGTACCGCCACCGAACACCTCCGCACCGCAGCGGAGATCGTCCGTGTCCACCTCACTGAAGCAATGATCACCGGGGTCATCGACCAGCGCCAGAGCTTCCTGCTGCGCCTGTCCGAAGTGCAGAACCTCAAAACCGCCCGTGTCGTGCGCTCGCCGCTGATCGATGAACAATTCGGCAAGGTCAGGAAGGGCGAATACACGCCCGACAAGATTGAAGAGCAGGTTTTGCAAACCGGCGAACCCGTATTCGACCTCTACGAAAACAACGGCGAACTCATCTTCCGCGGCACCATCCCTTACATCGCCAGCAACGAAGGCAGCCCCAATTGCCTGCAGTGCCATGCCGTCTCCCAGGGCGCCATCCTGGGCGCAGTGACCATGACCATGTCGATCACGGCCCTGCGCCATGCGACCTTGCTCACCGTCATCACCATTGTCGCGGTGGTGATGGGGTTGGTGCTGGTGCTGGGCATCATTCTCTACTATCTGCTGCGCCCCATTTCGAACACCGCCGCCGCGGTCGAACAGGTGACGCAGGATGCCATTGGCGGCGACTTCAAGGGCCACGTCGAGAAACAGACCAATGACGAAATCGGGCAAATTGCCGATGACATGAACCGGCTGCTCGAATTTCTGAATACCGAACTCAACCGGATCGGCGATCAGGTCGCGCAATTGACCTCGAAGAAACCCGAGCCGGGGGAAAACCTGTTGCTGGCAACCGTCGACATGGTCGAGCAACTGACCCAGATTTCCCATTACAAACTGGCGATCGAAGAAGACGACGCCAAGATTGATGTGTACAAGCGGCTGATTTCCACGCTGCGCCACAAATTCCTCGATCCGCATACCGAATACTCGTTCTACGAGATTCCCACCGACAAAAGCGAACTCCGCCCCATTCTGGTCAACGACTCACTGGGCGGCCCCTGTCGCTGGTGTGACGAGAAAATCCTCACCGCGCCCACCAGTTGTCGGGTCTTTCATACCGGGCATATGGTCGACGGCATCATCCAGCCCGACATCTGTTATCACTTCCTCAATAGCGCTGACGGCGAAGCGCGCTACCCGCTGTGCTTTCCGATTCTGCAATCCGGCACTGTCGGCAGCGTCATGCAACTGGTCATCAAGGAAGATTGCAAAGCGCGCGCCCAGGCGGCCCTGCCCTACATCCACGCCTACCTGCGCGATACCGCACCGGTACTGGAAGTGCGCCGCCTGATGGAGACGCTCAGGGAATCCTCACTGCGCGACCCGATGACGGGGCTTCACAACCGGCGCTTCCTTGAAGAATGCGTCGAGGCGCTGGTGGCCAATGTCTACCGCAAGCAACATCCGATCAGCATCCTGATGCTCGACCTCGACCACTTCAAAATGGTCAACGACACCTACGGCCACGATGCCGGCGACACGGTGCTGAAAGCCCTCGCCAACGTCATCAAGCAGTCTGTCCGGGCCTCCGACATTGTCATCCGCTTCGGCGGCGAGGAGTTCCTCATCGTATTACAGGAAACCTCGGGCGCCGCTTCGACGCAGATCGCGGAAAAAATCCGCGCCGCAGTGGAAGTGATGCAAATCCAGTTCAGCGGCGTCGTCCTGCAAAAGACCATCTCCATCGGCATCGCCGACTTCCCCGCCGACAGCAATACTTTCTGGCAGGCGGTCAAATTCGCCGATGTCGCGCTCTACCGCGCCAAGGAGAGCGGGCGCAACCGCGTGGTCAGCTTCTCCAAGGACATGTGGGCAGACAATAACGAATACTGAGACGAGTACTGAGACGCCGCACATGCACCAGGAAGTCGGTTTTACGATGACAACGGTACTGACATATGCCTTGCTATGACTTTCCCGAATCTTTGCGTGATATCAACCAGTACAGGGTCATTCTTCACCCGTTCCGCCATCTGCTGCCGCAGTGCTTCGCTGGACTCTTTGTCGACCACCACAGCATTGTAACGTTCATCGACTGAAAGCTCCGATAACCCATTTTCTTTGACGATGGCTTGCCAGCATTCGTTTATGTGTTTGGTATACTCTGAAGATATGTGTGAAGGAACGGCTCCAGCTTGATCGAGCAAGTCGTCGCCGATGCTGCTGCCTAATGGGGAAAGAGGGGTAAGCGTGAAAAAGTAGCCACTTAGCCAGTCAGGCTCTGCCCAGGCTTTCTCTTCCTCCGATAACTCAGCAGCAGGAACGTCTGCCGGTTTGTTTTTTTCATGCTCCGCCAACAACATTGCCCATGCGTCTTTCGAGATGCTGACCTTGTCGCTGTTCCGGCTGTTCCGGGCACTGTAAGCAGTGCTGTCCGTGCTGGCTGGTGTGGCGGGCCTTGATTTTGTGCTGCCCGCAAGATTCATCAGCAGATCGTAGGTGCTCGTTGCCTGAATGCCGGAGATGCTCATGCTATCGCTCCTCTACCAATTTTTTGCATGATGTCAACCAGTACAGGGTCACTCCTCACTCGTTCTGCCATCTGTTGCCGTAGTGCTTCGCTGGACTCTTTGTTGGTTATTACAGCGTCGTAAAAGTCATCGACGGAAAGTTCCGACAACCCGGTTTCTTTGACTAGGGCAAGCCAGTGTTCGTTTATGCGTTTACCGTATTCTGAAAGCATGGATGCAGGAGCGGCTGCAGCCTGCGGATATTGCTGTTTGAACCAGTCTCCTCTGGTACCTAATGGGGGCAAGATGAAACCGTACTCAGCAGCCAGCCAGTCAGGCCCTGCCCCAACTTTCCAGTATCTTTGTTCTTCCTCCGATAACTCAGCAGCAGGAACGTCTGCCGGTTTGTTTTTCTCGTACTCCGCCAGCAACATCGCCCATGCGTCTTTCGAGATGCTGACCTTGTCGCTGTTCCGGGCACTGTAAACATTGCTGTCCGTGCTGGCTGGTGTGGCGGGCCTTGATTTTGTGCTGCCCGCAAGATTCATCAGCAGATCGTAGGTGCTCGTTGCCTGAATGCCGGAGATGCTCATGCTATCGCTCCTGTCGTTGGTAGTGGGCACACCCCGGCAAAAGTTGCCGCACGCTTGCTGGTATTGTGGTGTCTACCATTTCGTAGCAACAGCCATGCCAATTGAGTCATACCACGGTGTCGTCTGCCTCGGCGTCTTCTTCGTCACCCGGCAAATACTCGGACTCGTCGAGACGGACGTTCTTGGCGACGATAAAACTTGTGGCTGGTGATTACCAACGGAATTTACTGATAGGGCGATCCCGGAGGCTGTTACGGTAGCCATAGGCACCAGGAGCGCCTGTGTTTATATTGATTTCATTTATGATATGTGGAAATGACTACTGCACGACTTTACCAATTTTTTGCATGATGTCTACCAGTACAGGGTCACTCCTCACTCGTTCTGCCATCTGTTGCCGTAGTGCTTCGATGGACTCTTTGTCGACCCTCAAGGCGTTGTAACGTTCATCGACTGAAAGCTCCAATAACCCGTTTTCTTTAACTATGGCTTGCCAATACTCCATTATGCGTTTGCCGTATTCTGAAAGCATGGATGCAGGAGCGGCTGCAGCTTGCGGATATTGTTGTTCAAACCAATCCCCTCTGCTACCTAATGGAGGAGCAGTGAAAAAGTAGCCACTTATCCAGTCAGGTGCTGCCTCGGCTTTCCTGCTTTCTTCTGCCTCCTCCGATGACTCAGTAGCAGGAACATCCGCCGGTTTGTTTTTCTCGTACTCCGCCAGCAACATTGCCCATGCGTCTTTCGAGATGCTGACCTTGTCGCTGCTCCGGCTGTTCCGGGCACTGTAAGCAGTGCTGTCCGTGCTGGCTGGTGTGGCGGGCCTTGATTTTGTGCTGCCCGCAAGGCTCATCAGCAGATCGTAAGTGCTCGTTGCCTGAATGCCGGAGATGCTCATGCTATCGCTCCTGTCGTTGGTAGTGGGCACACCCCGGCAAAAGTTGCCGCACGCTTGCTGGTGTTGTGGTGTCTACCATTTCGTAGCAACAGCCATGCCAATTGAGTCATACCGGACGGGCAAACGTGAAGATGCTGGCAGGTATGGGAGCAGCGCCTCAAAACAAAAAGCCCCGCAGGTGCGGGGCTTTTTGTTTTGATCGAGGGCAGGCGTCATACCACGGTGTCGTCTGCCTCGGCGTCTTCTTCGTCATCCGGCAGATACTCGGACTCGTCGAGACGGACGTTCTTGGCGACGATGCCTTTTTCCCCGCGCGCGGTGACGAAGTTCACCCGGTCGTCGTAGCGCAGCTCGTCAATGGTCACATCGACGAGATCGCTGGCGTGGAAGAAATAGTTGTCGTTGCCGTTTTCCGGCTTGATAAAGCCGTAGCCCTTGCTGCCGATGAGGTTGACGATGGTGCCCTGCAACTCGGTACCTTCGACGAAATCTGCGGGCAGGGCATTGCTGCGGGCAATTTCCTGGCGATGGAATGAACGGCTCTCCCATTCCGGCGCGAATTCGGAGCGCGGCATGAACAGATTGTCGATCAGGTTGTCGTGGCGACGGGCGCGGTCGTCGATCAGGGGTTTCATCATCACCGGGTAGTTCACCCGGTCGATCAGGCCGGTCGACACCTGGGTACGCATCGTGCGGCCGTCTTCGCGGTCGTACTCGAATTCCCAGCCCAGCAACATCACCCGGGTACCGCGGGTATTGAGCTTCCTGACCAGCGGTACAAAATCGCCATCCCCGGTGATGATCGCCACCACGTCATACGTCTTCAGACAGGTCATCTCGAAGGCTTCGAGCGCAAGCCAGACGTCAATGCGCTTTTCCTCGTAAGAACCGTCGGAGCGCACCGCGAGATGCTGCTGGTAGAGCGCGATGTCGGCGCGGGTCAGCGCATCCTCGAACACGCGGTCGGAGAACAGCCGATCCTGATCCGAGGCCTGCTGCGCGGTGAGCCGACCCTGGAAGTAATTCGCATCGACGATGCGACAGCGGCTATGGGGAATGCCTTCGCGCTGTGCCACCTCAGCGACGATGAAGTCATGCAGGCCACGGAACGACAGTCTCGCCCGGCGTTCATGCTGGAACAGGTAATAGCTGCTGACCTTGAAAAAGTAAGCGCCATCGTAGAAGACTGCAATGCGGCAAATATCGTTTTCTTTCATCTGCTTTATCCATAAAAATAAAATGCCGAATCGAGACAAAATGCCCTCATCGGCAACACTCACCGGTACTACGCCCGCGGCGCAGACCGGCAGACCTTCACCCCCAGCGCCAGCTCGTGCCCTGGGGGCTATCCTCCAAGACCACGCCTGCCGCAGCCAGTTCGGCACGCAGACGATCTGCCTCGGCAAAATCGCGTGCCTTCTTGGCTGCGCCACGCGCGGCAATTTTCGCGTCGATGGTCGCGGCGTCCAGCCTGTCGGCCACACCCCCGGCCCCGGCCTGGAAAAAATCCTGCGCCTCGCGCCCCAGCAGCCCCAACACCGCCGCCAGCGCACGTACCTGCCCGGAGAGCGCCGCCGAATCTTCCCGGTTGGCCTCGTTGGCAAGCTCAAACAGCACCGCCAGCGCCTCGACGGTGTTGAAATCATCATCCAGCGCCGCACGGAAACGTTCGCCCCAGGTGCTGGCCCAATCCGCCGCCGGCGTGTCCGCAACTGCCACGCCCTTGACCGCCGTATACAGCCTGGAGAGCGCCTGGCGGGCGTCGTCGAGATGGACATCGGCGTAATTCAACGGACTCCGGTAGTGCGCACGCAAGATGAAAAAGCGTACCACCTCGGGATCGTACCTGGCGAGTACGTCGCGGATGGTCGAGAAATTCCCCAGCGACTTCGACATCTTTTCGTTGTCGACACGGATGAAACCGTTATGCATCCAGTAATTGACAAACGCATGGCCCGAAGCCCCTTCGGACTGGGCGATTTCATTCTCGTGATGGGGAAACTGCAAATCCTGCCCGCCGCCGTGGATATCAAAACCTTCCCCCAGCAGCTCCGAGCTCATCGCCGAACATTCGATGTGCCACCCTGGCCGCCCTCGCCCCCACGGCGAATCCCACCCGGCTTCGTCAGGCTCGTCGGCCTTCGCCTGCTTCCACAGCACGAAGTCGAGCGGGTCAGCCTTGTCATCGACCACATCCACCCGCTCGCCGGAGCGCAGCTCATCCACCGATTTGCCCGACAGCCGCCCATAACCGGGGAAGCGCCGTACCGCGTAATACACGTCCTGATTGGCCGCAATGTAGGCCAGCCCTTTCTGTTCCAGCGTGCCGATCAGCTTGAGCATGGGGGCGATGTATTCCGTCGCCCGCGGCTCATGATCGGGGCGCAGCACGCCGAGCGCGTCGGCGTCCTCGTACATCGCGGCGATGTAACGCCCGGTCAGGGCATGAATCGACTCTCCGTTTTCCCGCGCACGGTTAATGATCTTGTCATCAATATCGGTAATATTGCGCACATATCGCACGTCGAAGCCGCTGGCCCGCAGCCAGCGCACCACCATGTCGAACACCACCATCACGCGCGCATGGCCCAGATGACAGTAGTCGTACACCGTCATTCCACAGACATAAATGCGCACCTTGCCGGGTTCAATCGGGCGAAAAACTTCCTTGCTGCGCGAAAGCGTGTTGTAAATCGTGAGCATACCGATATCAGATCTGCGACCTTGCGGGATTTTGAGCCGTTGGGAGTTGTTGTTAGAATCCGGCGGTTCTTCTGACCGCCACAGGGTTTTGGAGTATAGCATGGCTCTGCCGTCACACTCCCGCCCCCCGGCACTCCCTCCATCCAGTTCCCGGAGCCCACATGATTCGTCACTTTATCATTACCGCCCTCGCCCTCGGCTGCACCAGCCTCAGCGCCCTCGCCGCCAACCCGCAAGTCGAAATCAAGACCAGCCAGGGCGACATCATCGTCGAAGTCGACGCCGACAAGGCCCCGAAATCCGCCGCCAACTTCCTCCAGTATGTAAAAGATGGTTACTACAACGGCACCATCTTCCACCGCGTGATCGACGATTTCATGATCCAGGGCGGCGGCTTCGACCAGAATCTGCAACAAAAGCCCGCCCGTCCGGCGATCGAAAATGAAGCCCGAAACGGCCTCAAGAACCTGCCCGGCACCCTCGCGATGGCGCGCACCAGCGCCCCCCACTCGGCCAGCTCCCAGTTCTTCATCAACCTCGTCGCCAACACCGCGCTGGATTACCCCGGCAGCGACGGCTGGGGCTATGCCGTCTTTGGCAAGGTCATAAAAGGCATGGACGTGGTGGAAAAAATCGGCAAAACCCCGACCGGCGACAAACTGATGTTCCGCGATGTCCCCGTCACCACGATCATGATCGAATCCGCCCGCATCCTCGAAGAAGCGCCCGCCGACACTGCGGCTACCGACACGGGCGCCACCAAACCCACCCCCAAAAAGAAGTAAACACAGGAGTTATTCATGGCAGTCAAACTGCACACCAGCCAGGGCGTCATCACCCTTGAACTCGATGCCGAAAAGGCCCCGGTCACGGTCGAGAACTTTCTCACCTACGTCACTGCCGGTCATTACGACAACACCATCTTCCACCGCGTCATTGATGGTTTCATGATCCAGGGCGGCGGCTTCGAGCCCGGCATGGAGCAAAAGCCCACCCGCGACCCGATCAAGAATGAAGCCGACAACGGGCTGAAAAACACCCGTGGCACCATCGCGATGGCGCGCACCAACGACCCGCATTCGGCCACGGCGCAGTTCTTCATCAACGTCGCCGACAACAGCTTCCTCGATTTTCGCGCACCCAATACACAAGGCTGGGGCTACTGTGTGTTCGGCAAGGTGACTGAGGGGCTGGACGTGCTCGACGCCATCCGTCAGGTCAAGACCGGCAACAAGGCAGGGCATCAGGACGTGCCCGTCGAGGATGTGCTCATTGAACGCGCCGAAGCGCTCTAAAGCCCGCCATGCGTGACCTGCGCCACTCATGACCACGTCACACCCCGAGCCCGCCGCCCCTCCCCCGCCCGCAGCGGGGGAGCCGGTCGGGCTGCCCATCCTGTTCATCTCCGACCTCCACCTCAGCACCGCCGCCCCGCACACCACGGCGGCATTTACCGCCTTCATCCACGGCCCGGCGCGGCAGGCGCACAGCCTCTATATCCTCGGCGATCTGTTTGAAAACTGGGCTGGCGACGACGACCTCGATGAGCCCTTCAACCAGCAGATTACGACCCTGCTCTTCGAGTTGGCCGCAAGCGGCACCCGCATCTTTTTCCTCGCCGGCAACCGCGATTTCCTCGCCGGTGCAGGCTTCGCCCGCGCCGCCGACCTCACCCTGCTCGCCGACCCCACCCTGATCACCCCCGCCGCCCACCCCATCCTGCTCTCTCATGGTGATGCGCTGTGCACCGATGACCACGCCTACCAGCATTTTCGCCAACAGGTACGCACGCCCGCCTTCCAGGCGCAGTTCCTCGCCCAGCCCCTCGCCGCACGCAAAGCCATCATCACCCAGCTCCGCGAGCAGAGCGAAAGCGCCAAAAAAGACAAGGAAATGGCGCTGATGGATGTCGCCCCGGCTGCCATCGCCGCCCTGCTGCGCGAGCACAACTACCCCACCCTGATTCACGGCCACACCCACCGCCCGGCGCAGCACACCCATCAAGTCGACGGCCACGCCTGCACCCGCTACGTACTCGCCGACTGGCACGACCATCCCACCTGGCTCCGCTTCGACGGCACAGGGTTCATGCCCTGCACCCTGCCGCGTCCTTGAATATCAGCTTACTTTCACGCTCTTTTTGTTAACAGAAAGAGCGTGAAAGTAAGGTATGATGTCCATTGAGTGCTGCATGGCACAGTTGGTGGTGGTTCGTGCTGCTGTGCATCAGCGGGGTGACGGTACAACGGTGAAGGGATAGGCTCCATGGGCAAGTTTGAAACGCTGGATGTTCTGCTGCGGGAAAATAACGGATTTTTGAAAACATCCGATGCCACCGGAGCGGGCATCTCCAGACCGTATTTTGGCGCATACGTCCGTGGCCGTGGCCTGGAGCGCATTGCTCATGGGCTCTATATGTCGCAGGATGCGTGGGATGATGGCATGTATGTCATCCAGACACGATACCCTGCCGCAGTCTTCTCACATGAAACAGCACTATATCTTTTAAACCTTGCCGAGCGCGAGCCCGTCAAATATTCACTTACGCTAAAAGCGGAAACGAATGCGACCAGACTGACGAAGCAGGGAGTGAAGGTTTATAAAATTAAAGAAACACTGTTGGGTGAGGGTGTTATGGATGTCATGTCTCCCGCTGGGCACCTACTCAGAGTATATAACCCCGAACGGACGATCTGCGATCTGGTTCGCAGCAGAAAGAACATCGAAATTCAGAATTTGCAAACAGCTCTCAGAGAGTATATGCGGTTGAAAGGGAAGAATATTCCACAACTTATGCGATATGCAAAATCATTTTCCATCGACAGAATTATTCGCCAATATCTTGAGGTGCTGCTGTAATGATTCACACATCCGTCCAACTAAAAGCTCTGGTGCGAAACATGTCAAAGGGCAATAGCACAAAAGCGCAAGTTATCATCAGAAACTATGTCATGGAGCGATTCATTGAAAGGTTGTCCCTATCGCCATACCGTAACAACTTGATACTCAAAGGCGGTACTTTGGTGGCCGCGATGGTCGGGCTGGATAATCGCTCGACACTGGATGTTGATGCAACCATCAAAAATCTGTCTCTGACCGTGGAGAGCGCCCGTGAGGTCGTTGAAGGTATTACAGCAGTTCAGATTGACGATGGGATGATGTTCAAGACAAAAAGTGCCACCATTATCATGGATGAAGCAGATTACTCCGGGGTGAGAGTCATGCTGGATACAATGCTTGAAACGATGCGCACCCCTTTGAAAATCGATTTCTCGACCGGAGATGTGATAACGCCACAAGAAATAGAACATTCATTCAGACTGCTTGTTGTTTTTTTCCTCTGTTCATTCAGGCTGCTTGTGCCGATGAAGCAAAATGGAGAGAACCGAAATGGACTTGTCCATCCTCTATTTTCAATGGGATTCCAGAAAATCTGGCACAGTTAGCGCCTGAACCACATAAGGATGTTGCATTTCGCCACCTGGAAAGAGATGACACTTATATTTCTTGTAAATATAAGGCTCTCAAAAATCCGCTGATTATTCACGCAAAAGATGCAACTTCCTGTGGATCAAGACATCATCGTTCGTTTTCCTGCTGGTCGAGTCCTTCTCCCTGAAACCAACTTTCCGTTTGAAAAAACGACAAGCACGTAACACGAACATCATGCAGGTGGAAAAGCGAAACGCTTTCCACCACTTGTAGCATGATGCCTTACCCCAAGCCGCGCGCCAGGTCAGCCTTGATATCTTCAATGGCTTCAAGCCCGACCGCTACCCGCAGCAGACCTTCAGTAATGCCGGCTTCGGCACGGGCTTCGGGGGTGATGCGGCCATGCGTCGTCGTTGCCGGGTGGGTGATCGTGGTCTTGGTGTCACCGAGATTGCCGGTGATCGAAATCACCCGCGTCGAATCGACCACCTTCCATGCCGCTTCGCGCCCGCCCTTGACCTCGAAACTGACCACCGCGCCGCCGGTTTTTTGCTGGCACATGGCAAGCTCGTGCTGCGGATGGGACGGCAGGCCGGGGTAGAACACGCGCTCGATGTTCGGCTGGGCTTCCAGCCAGCGCGCCAGCTCCAGCGCACTGGCCGATTGGGCCTGGAGGCGGATATTGAGCGTTTCCAGACCTTTGAGCACCACCCAGGCGTTGAAGGGCGAGATCGTCGGCCCGGCGTTGCGCAGGAATTTGAACACTTCTTCGGTAATCTTTTTCGGCCCGACCACCGCACCGCCAATCACCCGGCCCTGCCCGTCCAGATATTTGGTCGCCGAATGCACAACGACATCGGCGCCCAGGTCTAACGGGCGTTGCAGCGCCGGGCTGCAGAAGCTGTTATCGACCGCGAACACTGCCCCGGCTTCATGGGCAATCGCCCCGACGGCGGCAATATCGACGATCTCGGTGAGCGGGTTGGATGGCGTTTCGACGAAAACCAGCTTCGTATTCGGCTTGATCGCCGCACGGTAAGCCGCGATATCGGTCGTCGGCACGAACGTGGTTTCGATGGCGAACTTGCTCAACTGGTTGAGGAAAAGCTGGCGCGTCGAACCAAACAGCCCGTAAGAGGCCACGATATGGTCGCCCGCCCGCAGCACCGCCGTGCACAGCGACAGAATCGCCGCCATCCCTGACGAGGTGGCGATACAGTCCTCGCCTCCTTCGAGCGCCCGCAGCCGCTCCTGCAACACCGTTACCGTGGGGTTGGTAAACCGCGAATAAACATTGCCTTCTTCCTGATCACCAAAACGTGCGGCGGCCTGGGCGGCATTGTTGAACACAAAACTCGACGTGAGGTAGAGCGCCTCGCTATGTTCACCGAACTGGCTACGCTCTACTCCGGCGCGGATCGCCAGGGTTTCGGGCGCAAGCCCTTGCAAATGGTCTTTGGTATTCATGAATCTGCCTGTTCTGCCAGATTAAGGTCGAGTTGACCGCTGGCCTCGCTGTATTCGGTCAACACCGGCACTTCACCGCGCTGGTGTTCCACGCCACTCAGATATTCGGCTGTTACATCGCCGGTGATGTAACAGCCATCAAAACAGGAAGTCTCGAAAAACTGGAGCGAGGGATTCAACGAGCGCACCGAGGCCTTGAGATCTTCGAGATCCTGATAGAGCAATCCATCGGCGCCGATTTCGCGGCAGATGGCGGCCTCGTCGCGCTCATTGGCGATCAGTTCGGTACGGGTTGGCATGTCGATGCCATACACATTGGCGTAGCGCACCGGGGGCGCGGCGGAGGCCATGTAAACCCTGGCCGCCCCGGCCTCACGCGCCATGGAGACAATTTCCCGGCTGGTCGTGCCGCGCACAATCGAATCATCGACCAGCAACACGCTCTTGCCGCGGAATTCCTGATGAATGGTGTTGAGCTTCTGGCGGACCGATTTTTTCCGCATCGACTGCCCCGGCATGATGAAGGTGCGACCGATATAACGGTTTTTGACGAAGCCCTCGCGGTAGTGCAAGCCGAGACAGCGCGCCAGCTCCAGCGCCGAAGGGCGCGAAGAATCCGGAATCGGGATGACCACGTCGATCGGCGTATGCGGCATGGTGCGTTTCACTTTTTCGGCCAGAAACTCACCCATGCGCAGCCGGGCTTCATAGACCGAAACCCCGTCGATGATCGAATCAGGACGGGCCAGGTAGACGTACTCGAACATACAGGGCGCGGCCACCGTGCGCTCGGCGCACTGCCGACGGCGGAAATTGCCGTCGATGTCGATCAGCACCGCTTCGCCCGGCGCGACATCGCGCAACAGGCGGAAGCCCAGCACGTCGAGCGCGACCGACTCGGACGCCACCAGCCACTGGGTTTTGTCCCCGCTTTCGTTCTTGCCGATCACCAGCGGACGGATGCCATACGGGTCACGGAAGGCGAGCAGGCCGTACCCGGCGATCATCACCACCGCCGCATACGCCCCGCGGCAACGCCGATGGACGCCAGCCACCGCACGGAACACCGCTGCATCGTCGAGTTTCAGGCCATCGGCGGCGGCTTCCAGCTCGTGCGCCAACACATTGAGCAACACTTCCGAATCGGAATTGGTGTTGATGTGGCGGCGATCGGTGAGGAAGATCTCGCGCTTCAATTCCCCGGCATTGGTCAGATTGCCGTTATGGGCCAGGAGCAGGCCAAACGGCGAATTGACGTAAAACGGCTGGGCCTCGGCGGCGCTGACCGCCGACCCTGCGGTGGGGTAGCGCACATGGCCGATCCCCCAGTTGCCTTCGAGGTTGCGCATGTTGCGGGTGCGAAACACGTCCCGCACCAGCCCCGGCCCCTTGTGCATGAAAAAACGGTCGCCGTCAGATGTGGCGATGCCCGCCGCGTCCTGTCCCCGGTGTTGCAATACCAACAAGCCGTCATAGAGCAACTGGTTGACCGCTGAGGTCGAGACGACCCCGAGAATTCCGCACATGGCGCTCCTGCCTATCTGAAATGAATCCTGCCCGCTACCACCTCCGGCAGCCAGGGCCTGCTCTCAAGCACCGCAGCTTCCAGTGGCGGCGCGAACAATGCGCCCGCCCACCACGGCTCACGTGCCATATCGACCATCCCGCCCAACAACACCAACACAAACGCAATCGCCAGCCCGCGCGCGACCCCGAACAACGCGCCAAAAAAACGATCGGTGGCGCGCAAGCCCACCACCTTGAGCAGTTCACGCAGCAAAAAGCGCAAAAACGACATCAACAGCAGCACGACGAGCACGATCAGCGCGAACGCCGCCACCGAACGCCAGCCCGGATCAGCGATCGAGTCTTTGAGCAATAGCGCCGCATCGTCGACAAATTTCCACGCGGCCACCAGCGCCAACACCCACCCGACCAGCGCCAGCACTTCGCTCACCAGCCCGCGGGCGAGTCCGACCACCGCCGAGACGCCGACAATTCCCAGAAAGACGTAATCAAAAACCGTCACTACGACTCCGCATCAACGCGGTACAACTTTGCTGTCATACCCTTGTGCCTTCAGCCGCGCCACGACCTGCTCGCCGGCACGCTGATCCACCACCGGCCCGATGCGCACCCGGGTCATGCTGCCAGCCTTTTCAGTGTAGGCGGAAAAACCCAGTTTTTTGAGTTCGGCGACAATCCCCGCCGCCTTGCCCGCTTCGCCAAACGCACCAATCTGAACCACGTAAGATTCGACCGCGACGGGAGGCTTGCCCTCGAGCAGGCGCTGCACCCGCGCTGCTTCGGCACGGGCACGGTCTTCGTTTTGCTGCTTCAACTCCGCCGCAGACGGAGCAGCCTTGTCGTCCGTCGCGGGTGGCGCAGGGGCGACAGCAGACGCAGGTGCAGGATCAGACGCAGGCACAGGCGTAGACGTAGACGCAGGGCGTGCAGGGGAAACAGGTGTGGGAGGGACGGGGGGGGGCGCCAATTCCGCCTCGGCGCCCGGCGGCGCCAGATCAGGCGGTTCGGGCGTGGTACGTGCGCCAGGACGGCTCTCAGTACTCACCTGGAGACCGCTGTTGGGGTTGGCTTCAGGATAGGATGGCGGCTCCTGATCCATCGTCATCGGCAGCACGATGGCGGCAAAAAGCGCAAGCGCCGCCGCGCCCACCAGACGTCGGCGCGCTTTCTTCTTGAGTTCGAGGTTGTCTGCGTCGCTCACCGGAGAACCTCTTTAATGACTGACAGGACGAACTGCCGCCAACACATCGGCCACGGTCAGGAAGGAACCAAAGGTGACGATTCTATCACTCTCGGTCGCACTTTTTCGCGCATGAGCAAAAGCTTGTCGTGCCGAAGCAAAACAATCTACCACTTCCCCCCCTGCGGCGGAGAGCTTTGCCGCCAGCGCTTCCGCTGCCAGCCCTCGCGGCCCGGGCAGGGTGCACGGCAACCAGTGATCGACCCGAGTGCGCAGCGCCGCGATCACGCCGTCAACATCCTTGTCGGCGAGCATGCCGAACACCGCCCAGGTTTCGGGATAAAAACCCATGTTGGAGAGGTTGTCCGCGAGCACGCCCGCAGCCTGCGGATTGTGGGCCACATCCAGCACCACGGTCGGCTGGCCGGGCAAAACCTGAAACCGGCCCGCCAGCTCGACCAGCATCAGGCCCTGCCGAATCGCCTGCATCGACACCGGGATGCGCGCACGCAAGGTGTCGAGCGCGGTGATCACGACCGCCGCATTCAATAGCTGGTTGTTGCCGCGCAAGGCGGGAAAAGCGAGACCGCCGCGTTTGGTCAATGCGTTGCCCACCCCATCCGCCGCAGCCCGCCGCCAGTAGGCCCATTGCTGGCGGTCGCCTTCAAAGCCGAAATCCCGCCCCAGCGTCCATAATCGGGCGCCGATCGTGGCGGCATGGTCGATGAGGCTCTGCGGCGGATGAGGGTCGCCGCAGATGGCCGGACGTCCGGGGCGAAAAATCCCCGCTTTCTCAAAAGCGATCGCTTCGCGGTTGTCGCCGAGATAATCCATGTGGTCGAGCGCCACGCCGGTGACAATCGCGCAATCGGGGTCGATGACGTTGACCGCATCCAGCCGCCCGCCCAGCCCCACTTCAAGGATGATCACATCCAGGGGAACGGTACGGAACAACTGCCACGCCGCCAGCGTGCCGTGCTCAAAATAGGTCAGCGCCGTGTCACCGCGGGCGGCTTCCACCGCCGCAAACGCACGCACGAGCGCATCGTCGGCAACGACCTCGCCATTGATTCGCACCCGCTCGTTATAGCTGAGCAGATGCGGCGAGGTGTAACAGCCAACGGCATAGCCTTCGGCGCGCAGGATGGCTTCCAGCATGGCGCAGGTCGAGCCTTTGCCGTTGGTGCCCCCGACCGTGATCACCACGGCGTGCGGATCGGCGCCGAGCGCCGTGCGTACCCTGGCGACCCGCTCCAGACCGAGCGCGATCGTCTGCCCGTGACGGGCTTCGATGCGCGCCAGCCAGCCAGCCAGCGACTCATCAGGCAAATGAGCAGGCAAATGAGCAGGCAAATCAGACAAATGAGGCTCAGGCATGAACGGCGGGCTGGCGACTCAACAGGGTGATGAGTCCGGCCAGACATTCGCGCAACTGGCGGCGATCGACGATCATGTCGACCGCGCCGTGGTCGAGCAGGAACTCGGCGCGCTGAAAGCCTTCGGGCAGTTTCTCGCGCACGGTCTGTTCAATCACCCGCGGCCCGGCAAAGCCGATCAGTGCGCCCGGCTCGGCGATCACCACATCGCCCAGAAAAGCAAAGCTCGCCGACACCCCGCCCATGGTCGGGTCGGTCAGCAAGGTGATGAACGGCAGCTTGTGCTGGGAGAGCAGGGTCAGCGCCGCCGTGGTCTTGGCCATCTGCATCAGCGAGAACAAGCCTTCCTGCATCCGTGCGCCCCCCGAAGCGGTGACGCACACGAAAGGCAGGCGCTGATCGACCGCAGTCCGCACCCCGCGCACGAAACGCTCGCCCACTACCGAACCCATCGACCCGCCAAGAAAATCGAACTCGAAACAACTCACCACCAGCGGCACCCCCAGCACCGTGCCCTGCATGGTAATCAGCGCATCCGCTTCGCGGGTGTCCTTGGCCGCCGCCGTCAGGCGTTCCGGGTATTTGCGTGAATCCTTGAACTTGAGCGGATCGACCGGCGTCACCTCGGCGCCGATCTCGCTGCGCCCTTCGGCGTCAAACAGCAAATTGAGCCGGGCGCGGGCGTTTATCCGCAGATGATGACCGCATTTGGGGCACACATGCGCATTGTTTTCGAGGTCGGAGTGGTACAGCACCGCCTCGCACGACGGGCACTTTTTCCACAAGCCTTCGGGGATCGTGTTGCTGCGCGCACCCGCGTCACTGCGCTTGTTGATCCGGGGGGGAAGCAGTTTTTGCAGCCAGCTCATCTCAGACTCCGGCTAATTCATCAAGCGCGGCACGAAGCCCGCGCACGAAAGCTTCAAGCTTCTCAACCGCCTGTTCACGCGGACTCGCTTCGATCTCTTCAACGATGCGACTGCCAATCACCACCGCGTCAGCCAGCGCACCGATTTTCTTCGCACTCACCGCATCGCGGATGCCGAAACCGACCCCTACCGGCATCCCCACTGCGGCACGAATTTGCGGGATGCGACGGCCGATTTCATCAAAATCGAGCGTGGCCGCACCGGTGACGCCCTTGAGCGAGACGTAATAAATGTAGCCGCTGCCCGAACGGGCAACATCCCGAAAACGCTGCTCGGACGAAGTCGGCGCCAGCATAAAGATCTGGTCGAGTCCGGCGGCACGCACGGCGGCGGTGAAATCCACGCATTCTTCAGGCGGATAGTCGACCACCAGCACGCCATCGACGCCCGCATCCCGTGCGGCGGCGGCGAAGGCGGCCTGCCCCCAGGCTTCAATCGGGTTGGCGTAGCCCATCAACACCACCGGGGTGATGTCATCCACCGCGCGGAAGCTGCGGACGATATCGAGCACCCGCTTGAGGCTCATGCCGCCTGCCAGCGCCCGTTCCGAGGCACGCTGGATGGTGGGGCCATCAGCCATCGGGTCGGAGAACGGCACGCCAAGTTCGATGATGTCGGCGCCGCCCGCGACCAGCGCACGCATCAGGGGAAGGGTCAGATCACCATCGGGGTCTCCGGCGGTGATGAAGGGAATCAGCGCCTTGCGGCCTGAACGCTGCAACTGCTGAAAGGTAGATTGGATTCTGGACATAGGGGGTGTCAAAACTGGATGCCCGAACGTTCGGCTACGGTGTGCATATCCTTGTCACCGCGCCCGGACAGGTTGACCAGCAGGAGTTTGTCCTTGCCGAGGGTAGGCGCGATTTTCATGGCCTGGGCCAGCGCATGCGAAGATTCCAGCGCCGGGATGATGCCTTCAAGGTGACACAATGAATGGAAGGCGGCGAGCGCTTCTGCGTCGGTCACGGCCACGTATTCGACGCGACCGCTGTCCTTGAGGAACGAGTGCTCCGGCCCGACGCCGGGGTAATCGAGTCCGGCGGAGATGGAGTGCGTCTCGATGATCTGCCCGTGTTCATCCTGCATCAGGTAGGTACGGTTGCCGTGCAGCACGCCGATTCTGGCGTTGGCGGTCAGTGGCGCGGCGTGGCGACCGGTTTCAATGCCGTCCCCTGCCGCCTCGACGCCGACCAGCTTCACTTCTTCATACGGGATGTAGGGGTGGAAAATTCCGATCGCGTTGGAGCCGCCACCGACACAGGCGAGCACCACATCCGGCTGACGCCCGAAAAGCTCCGGCATCTGCACGAGGCTCTCCTTGCCGATCACCGTCTGGAAGTCGCGCACCATCACCGGGTAGGGATGCGGCCCGGCCACGGTGCCGATGATGTAAAAGGTGTCGGAGACGTTGGTCACCCAGTCGCGCATGGCTTCGTTGAGCGCATCCTTGAGCGTCTTCGAGCCGGATTCCACCGGCACCACGGTCGCCCCCAGGAGTTTCATGCGGTAGACGTTGGCGGCCTGCCGTTTTACGTCTTCCGAGCCCATATAGACCACGCACTCGAAACCGTAACGCGCCGCCACGGTGGCGGAGGCCACGCCGTGCTGACCGGCCCCCGTCTCGGCGATCACCCGGGGCTTGCCCATGCGCCGCGCGAGCAAGGCTTGCCCGATACAGTTGTTGATTTTGTGCGCGCCGGTGTGGTTGAGGTCTTCGCGCTTGAGCAGAATCTGCGCCCCGCCCAGGCTGTCGGACAAACGCCGGGCATGGTAGATCGGGCTGGGTCGCCCGACGTAGTGCTTGAGTTCATGGGCGAACTCGGCCTGAAAAACCGGGTCTTCAATGCTCTCCTCGTAGGCGGCACGCAGCTCCGCCAGCGCGGGCATCAGCGTTTCAGCCACGAAAACCCCACCGTGCTGGCCAAAGTGGCCCAGGGCGTCGGGGAGCAAATATTGCGTGTCAGCCATCTGCGTCTCGAACTCCGGCAATGAACGCGGCGATCTTTGCTGCGTCCTTGATTCCTTTTGCGGCTTCCACACCGCTCGATACATCGACCGCCCATGGGCGTATCCGACGAACTGCCCCGGCGACGTTTTCGGCGTCCAGTCCTCCTGAGAGCACCAGCGGGCGACTGAAACCGTCCGGGATCAGCGACCAGTCGAACGTCTCGCCGCCGCCCCCAAAACCCTCGACAAAAGCGTCGACCAGCAGACCGCGAGAGCCGGGATGTGAAGCGGAAGATTCTAACAGATCGACTCCGTGCCGCATCCGTACCGCCTTGATCCAGGGCAGACCGTGCGGCACGCACAGCGCCGCACATTCAGCGTCCGTCTCGTCGCCATGAAACTGCAGCAGTTGCAGGGGCACGTGGCGCAACACCTCAGCCACAAAATCCACCTGCGGCTGAACAAACAGCCCCACCGCCGTCACAAAAGGCGGCAGCAGGGCAACGAGCTCGGCGGCCTGGGCAAAGGAGACATTGCGCGGACTCGGCGGATAAAAGACGAAGCCCGCCGCGTCAGCCCCCGCATGGACTGCCGCCAGAACATCCTGGGCGCGGGTGAAGCCGCAAATCTTGATTCGGGTGCGTGGCATTCAGGTCAAGCTGAAGTTGGGCCGGGCGATGATACGCCCGCCGCCGGGCAGCGACCAGTGGGGCGGATAGGAGACCCCGCACAGGTACAGCCCATCGGGGGCAAAAGTCGGCCCCGCCAACGTGCGATCGCGGCTCTCCAGCAGCTCGCCCATCCACTGCGGCGGCTGCGTGCCTTTGCCGACGCAGACCAGCGCACCGACGAGTTTGCGCACCATGTGGTGCAAAAATCCGTTGGCGCGAAAGTCGAACGCGATCATCTTGCCTGCACGCATCACGCTGACTTCATTCATGAGTTTTAACGGTGTCTTGGCCTGACAGGCTGCGGCGCGGAAGGTCGAAAAGTCATGCCAGCCCAACAACAGATTGGCGGCTTCCGCCATCTTCGCCTCGTCCAGCGCCAGGTGAAACCACCCGACCCGCCCGGCCAGCACGGCGGGGCGCACCGGCGCGTTGTAGAGCAGATAGCGGTAGCTGCGCTCGCAGGCGAGGAAGCGCGCGTGAAACCTGTCGTCCACCTCGACCGCCCAGAGAATTCGCACCGCTGCGGGCAGATGGGTGTTGGCCCCGCGCACCCAGGCCGTTATCGGACGTTTGGCGTCGGTATCAAAATGTGCGACCTGGGCCGTAGCATGCACGCCGGTATCGGTGCGCCCGGCCACCTGCGTCCTGACGGGTTCGCCCGCCACCATGGCCAGCGCCCGCTCGATGGCATCCTGCACCGTGCGCCCGTGCGACTGGCTCTGCCAACCCTCGAAGGCATCCCCTGCGTATTCGATTCCGAGTGCGATCCTCGCCATCACGGAAGGCGCTTGTTCAGTGAATAAATCAACACTTTCCTCACCACAGCCACCACGCCACCAGCACACAGGCAAGCCCGGCCAGCAGCGCCACATCGCAGACACCCGGACGCTCGCGCACCAGTTGTACCGGCTCAAGTTCGGCGGCGGCAGGCGTGAGCAAGCACTGCCGCCAATCGCGGGCGCTGAGACGTCCGTCCTTGCGCATCCCATCAACGTAACGCAGCACAAGCAACAGACGCAGGGCGACCCGCTCCGCAGGCAAACCGAATGCGGCACAGGGCCGGGCAAGCGCATACAGGCCGCTCACAAGGCGATCTGAGGACATACGCGCCAGCAGGGTTGCCACCCAGCACACGACCGCCAGCAGACGGCCCGCGTGCGTGAGCGCAAGCAACAGCCCTTCACGGCTGGGGCTGACACGCGGCCAGTCCACAAAAACCGCTTCCCCCGGCGTAAACCAGGCAAACAGCACCACGATCACCAGCAGCAACACCCACACCCGCACCAGCAGCCGCACGCAATGCGCGCGTGCAAACACCAGCGCCACAGCCAGACTCACCGCGACCATCGCCGCCAGCAAGCCGCCATCGGCCCCTTGCACCAGGAGCACCACCACCATCCACAGAAGAAGAATCGAGCCTGCGTGCATAAAAAGAAAATGCCGCCGCGGAAGATGCTCCGTGGCGGCCTTGAAAACGCTGATCCAAAACGGGTTTGCGATCAGCTCAGTTCGTTGATCAGGGCCTGGGCAGTGGCTTTTTGCTCACCCGAGCTCTCGGCGACGATCTCACGCAGCAGATCCAGCGCACCTTCGGTATCGCCCATGTCCTGATAAGCCCGTGCCAATTCCAGCTTGGTATCGGTTTCATTGGACTCGGCAAGATCCACCGGTTCAGCACTCGCCACCGGCGCAGCGGGCGCATGTTGCGGCGCGGCGGAAGACGGCGCCCCCGCAGCACTCAGATCGAGATCGAAATCGAGCGCGCTCGGATCAAAGCTGGTGCGTTCAAGATCCACCGTCGCTTCGCCTCCGCCTCCACCCACCCCGGCCATCGGCATGATCACGGTCGCGTTCATGTCAAATGCAGGAGCACTCCCGGTGCCGATCTGGCTCGTTTCGGGCAGATCAAATTCGAGCGACGCGACCAGATCACTTTCAGCCGCCGGAGCCGGAGTTGGAGCCGGCGTTGGCGCAGCAGCTTGCGGACGGGCGGCGACCGGAGCAGGCGTGGAAACAGCAGCCGCCTTGGGCTGTTCTTCGCCACTGCCACCCAGGTCGAAATCAATGCCGGTCGTGGTCATGCCCGCTGTCGGCGACACCACCAGGTCATCCGCGCCTGCATCACCGCTATCAAGATCAAAATCAATGCCGGTCGTGGTCGCAAAGGAGGCATCGGATTCATCATGCCCGGTCGGGCTGAAGGGGTCATCTTTCAGGCCAGCAGAGAGGTCAAATACCGGCCCCCCGCCGTCACCTCCGGCGACAACCCGGGTTGCCCCCAGCAACTGATCCATATTGTCATGCACGGCCACGGTGTTCTTCAGTTGGGAAGAATTACCGCCAGGCAACGAAGCCCCGAAATCCAGCCCGGACAGTGAATGCCCGCCTTTACCCGGTGGCACACTCAGCGCAGCCGTTTCATGAGGCGCATTCAACTGCAGTGGCTCAGGCTCCGTGGTGTCATTACCCTCAGCGACAAAACCGCTGCCGCCATCCCCACCGTCCCCGCCCTCGCCACCGTAGAGCGGATTGGACGGATCGAGCTTGCGCCCCAATTGCGCGGCTTTTTCCCAGTCGCGGCCCTGACCCTGGGTACGTGCATAAAGCTCGCTCGCGGTGGTCTCGAACTGCTTGGTATTGTTCCGCTGGGCATAAATTTCCAGCAACTTGACGTAGATGGCGCCACGCTGGGGGTCGGACTTCAGCGCGTCGTTGAGAATTTCCTCGGCCTGGGTATCGCGGCCATAAGCCATATAGACATCAGCTTCGGCAACAGGGTCGACACCTTCGCTGGTGTCGATGTTGAACCCGGTTCCGGTCTGGCTGAAATCAGTATGAATCACGCTGCTGCTACTGCCGGTGTCCACACGCTGGCCACCATTGTCGCCAAATACCGAGCCACCGCCGCCCATCGTCGGGAAATCGCTGCTCGTGGTCGAAAGGCCGGTGGAGAGCAGTGCATCCGAACGCTTGCGCTGCCACGCCCGGAAACCGAAGAAGCCGCCCAGCAGCGCGACCAGTCCACCGCCCGCGCCCAGCACCAGCGGATCGGTGAGCGTATCCAGCAGATCCGGTTCCGGCGGCGGCGGAGGTGGCAGCGGCACTGTGTTGCGCGGAGTGGAGGCGACCTGCGGCGGCGCAGGCTCAATCGCCGCCGGAGGTGGTTCAACAGCAGCGGGTTCAACAGTAGCGGGTTCAACAGTAGATGAGGCAGATGAGGCCCCAGCCGTGCTGCTCTCAACCGGCGGCGGCGTCTCCTGTGGCAGCGGCGTCAGCGGCGGCGGCGTCACCAGCCCCGCATCCGGCGGCGTCGGTGACGGCGTGCCTGCGGGCTGTTCAACCGGCCCCTTGCTCTGCACCTCCAACAACTTGACGATGCCTTCAAGCTCTTTGATGCGCTCACCGGCCTCTTTCAGGCTGGCATTACGCGCCGCCAATTCATCTTCCAGCGCACGCAGGCGGGCCTGCGTACCGGCATTACCACCCCCGCTCGACGTGAGCTCGACCTTATCCCCACCGCTCGACGCGCTCGGCTCAACCACCCGCCCGATGCGGCCACCGCCGGCCTGGCTTCCACCCACCGGCGCGGAGTAGCCGGTGTTCTCGGCTACCTTCAAGCGGTAAGCGTTGAAATTGGATGCCTGCACCCGCACTTCGCGGCGGGCTTCGGCTTTATCGAGCGCCTGAACTTCGGCGTTCGACGGCAGCTTCAGAATCGCCCCGGTGCGCAGGCGGTTCATGTTGCCGCCGTGGAAGGCAGTGGGATTGGCGCGGTACAGCGCCACCAGCGCCTGATCGAGGTCAATGCCTCCAGCGGACAATTGGGTACTGGCGATCTTCGCCAGGGTGTCGCCACGCTGTACCGTGTATCCCCCCTCACCTCCGGCGCTGGCAGCAGCCGGTGTGGACGCGTGGGGCAGCGGTGCAGCAGCAAGTGCGCTTCCCGACTGCTCGGCCTCACTTGCGGCGGTTGCGGCGGTTGCGGCGGTTGCGGCGGGGGTGTCCCCGGAAGCGTCGAGAGGTTCGAGCGGCGCGGCATCCGGGGCGGAGACAATCGGCGGCGCCACGCGCGCAATCGGCTCGGGGCGCTTGATCGGCAGATCGACCGGGTCAAGGAGAAAGTTGTATGTGCGCAACAATCGCCCTTCCTGCCAGGTCACTTCCAGCAACAGTCCCACCATGGGCTCATTGACCGGACGTGAGCTGGTGAGCTTCAGTACCGGGCGATTGCCGCGGTTTTCGACTGTCACAGTGACGCTGGGAACAAACGTGGCATAAGGGACGTTTGCCAGGACAAAAGCGTCCGGCGATGCGACCTTGGCGCCAAGCGACTGTAACTCCTGTGGCGTAGCGTTGACCTGGATCTCAGCCTGTAATGGCTGTCCCAGACCGCTCAGCACGTTGATCCGGCCCAACCCGGCAGCTTGCGCGCCAAGCGGGAACGAAGCGATCGCCGCAGCGACCAGGGATGCCTTCTTAATCGACGGTTTCATAGTTATCCTCAAACTACGCCTCTACCCAACCCGTAAAGGATGCAACATCAGAGACTTGGGCGAGCAATTTAGCATTTATTCGAGATAAACGCAGCAACTGTTTATAGTGAAAGAAGAAATTGCTGTCAGCCCCCAAGCGTAAAAAAGCTCCATGACCCGCGATTTGACGGGTCATGGAGCGGCACACCAGGCAATTCCTCATGCTTCCAGCAGGATGCGCAACATGCGCCGCAACGGCTCTGCGGCGCCCCACAGGAGCTGATCTCCCACCGTAAACGCCCCCAGATACTCCGGCCCCATCGCCAGTTTGTGCAGGCGTCCCACCGGCACGGAAAGCGTCCCGGTCACGGCTGCCGGGGTCAGTTCCCGTTCCGAGATTTCCCGCTCATTGGGGACGACTTTCACCCACTGGTTGGCGCTGGCGATGATCCGGGTGAGTTCATCGAGCGGCACATCTTTTTTCAGCTTGATCGTGAGCCCCTGCGAGTGACAGCGCATTGCGCCGATGCGCACGCACAGACCGTCGATGGGGATGCTGCCGGGCGTGCGGAAGGGCGGGTTGCCGAGAATCTTGTTGCACTCAGCCCCCCCCTTCCATTCTTCCTTGGACTGACCGTGCTCGACCGGCACATCAATCCAGGGAATCAGGCTGCCCGCCAGCGGAGTGTTGCGAAAATGCTGCGTCGGGAACGCTGACGAACGTATCGTCTCGGCCACCTTGCGGTCGATATCCAGAATCGCCGATGCCGGGTCGGCGAGCAAACCCGCGACCGGGGCATGCAACGCGCCCATTTGCGCCAGCAACTCACGCATGTTCTGCGCCCCGGCGCCGGACGCCGCCTGATAGGTCATCGCCGACACCCACTCGACGAGATCATGGCGAAACAGCCCGCCCAGCCCCATCAGCATCAGCGACACCGTACAGTTCCCGCCTATCCAGTTATTCCCCCCGGCGCTCAAGGCACGCTTGATCACGTCGAGGTTGACCGGGTCGAGCACAATCACCGCATCATCGGTCATGCGCAAGGTCGAAGCGGCGTCGATCCAGTGCCCTTTCCAGTTGGCGGCGCGCAGTTTGGGGAAAATTTCCCTGGTGTAATCCCCGCCCTGGCAGGTAACGATGATGTCGTTAGCCTTGAGCGCCTCGATATCTTTCGCATCCTGCAACGGCAGCGCCGACTCCTTGCCGCCCAGCACCGGCGCTTTTCCGCCGGCGTTGGAGGTAGAGAAATACACCGGCTCGATGCCGGCGAAATCACCTTCAGCCTCCATGCGCTGCATCAGGACGGACCCGACCATGCCCCGCCACCCCACCAGACCTACTCGCTTTGCCGCCATTATTTTTCCTTGCACGCAACAAAATTCCAGATTCTGGAATGACTTTTACCACACTGCGGCCTACAAAGCAGCCAGTACCGCATCTCCCATCTCGCGGGTGCCCACCTTTTTGTCCCCGGCATGGTAAATATCGCCAGTACGATAGCCCTGCGCCAGCACCTTGCGCACGGCATCTTCAATCCGCCGTGCGGCCTCTTCCAGGCTGAAGGTATAGCGCAGCAGCATCGCCGCAGAGAGGATGGTTGCCAGCGGATTTGCCACTCCCTGCCCGGCGATGTCCGGGGCGGAGCCGTGTGACGGCTCGTAGAGCCCCTTGTTATGGGCGTCGAGCGAGGCCGATGGCAGCATGCCGATCGAGCCGGTCAGCATCGACGCCTCATCCGACAAAATATCGCCGAACATATTGCCCGTCACCACCACATCGAACTGCCGCGGCGCCCGCACCAGTTGCATCGCGGCGTTATCCACCAGCATGTGCGACAGCTCCACCTCCGGGTATTCCGGCGCCAGCTCGTTCATCACGTCGCGCCACAGTTGGGTCGTCTCCAGCACGTTCATCTTGTCGACCGAACAGACTTTTTTGCTGCGCTTCCTCGCCGCCCCGAAAGCCACGCGCCCGATGCGGCGGATTTCGGATTCCGTGTAGTGCATGGTGTTGAAGCCGAAACGCTCGCCGTTTCGCACCTCGATCCCCCGCGGCTGGCCGAAATAGATATCGCCGGTCAATTCCCGCACGATCAGGATGTCCAGCCCGGACACCACTTCCGGCTTCAGGGTGGATGCGTTGGCCAGCTCCGGATAAAGCACGGCGGGACGCAGGTTGGCAAACAGATTCAGATGCTTGCGGATGCCCAACAGCCCACGCTCCGGGCGCTGTTCGCGGGGGAAGTTGTCCCACTTGGGGCCGCCGACCGCGCCCAGCAGCACGGCGTCAGCTTCCTGCGCCAGTTTCCGCGTCGCCTCCGGGTAAGGGTCGCCCGTCGCATCCACCGCCGCACCGCCCAGCAGTGCACTCTCCATCTCGAAACCCAGCTCCAGCGCCTGCAACACACGCACCGCCTCTGCGGTGATTTCAGGGCCGATGCCGTCGCCCGGCAGGATGCAGATTTTTTTACTCATGTGTTCCATGTCCTCAAGATATTCATCATCATGCCGCGAACATCCACGGTGACTCCTGCTTGCGCCGTTCTTCGTAGGCATGGATTTCGTCAGCATGGCGCAGGGTCAGACCGATGTCGTCCCAGCCGTTGAGCAGGCATTCCTTGCGGAAGGGGTCGACCGTAAACGCGATCGTGTGCCCGTCAGGACGGGTGATCGTCTGCGCCGCCAGATCGACCCGCAGCGCGTATCCCGGCGTCACTTCGCATTGCGCGAACAGGGCGTCGAGCTCCGCCCCGCCCAGCGCAATCGGCAGCAGGCCGTTCTTGAAGCTGTTGTTGAAAAAGATGTCGGCGAAACTCGGCGCGATCAGGACACGGAAACCGTAGCCTTCCAGCGCCCAGGGGGCGTGTTCACGCGAACTGCCGCAGCCGAAATTGTCACGCGCCAGCAGAATCCGTGCGCCCTGATAACGCGGCTGGTTGAGCACGAAGGCCGGATTTTTCGGTCGCTCACGACAGTCCTGCCCCGGCTGTCCGACGTCGAGATAGCGCCACTCATCGAACAGATTGGGGCCAAAACCACTGCGCCGGATCGACTTCAGGAACTGCTTGGGGATGATCGCGTCGGTATCGACGTTGGCACGATCGAGTGGGGCCACCAGCCCCTCAAATGCAACGAATTTTTCCATGTCTCAATGAGCCGCCTTCTGAATGGCCTTGCCCCCCTGTTCAATGTCCTGACCCACGCCACGCACGGTATGACAAGCCGTTACCCCGAGGACGCCCCACAGGGCAAGGCAGCACAACAGCATCCGTTTCATCGCAAGCCTCCGCTTATTCAGAGAATTTCCCGCACATCGGCGAAATGCCCGGCAATCGCCGCCGCCGCCGCCATCGCCGGACTCACCAGATGGGTACGCCCACCCGGCCCCTGCCGCCCCTCGAAATTGCGGTTCGAGGTCGAGGCGCAACGCTCGCCCGCTTCCAGCCGGTCAGCGTTCATCGCCAGACACATGGAGCAACCCGGCTCGCGCCATTCAAACCCGGCAGCGATGAAGATCTTGTCCAGCCCTTCCGCCTCCGCCTGACGCTTGACCGGCCCCGACCCCGGCACCGCCAGGGCGAGCTTTACACTGTCGGCCTTTCTGCGCCCCTTGAGCACCGCCGCCGCCTGACGCAAGTCTTCGATACGGGAATTGGTACAGGAGCCGATGAACACCTTGTCGATCCTGATCGACTGGATCGGCATATTCGCTTGCAGGCCCATGTAGTGCAGCGCGCGCTCCATCCCTTCCCGTTTCACCGCATCCGGCTCTTTGACCGGGTCGGGCACCGTCGCGGTGACGGGCAACACCATTTCCGGCGAGGTGCCCCAGGTCACTTGCGGCAGGATGTCTTCCGCGCGCAACTCCACGGTGCGGTCAAACACGGCCCCCGCATCGGAATGCAGGGTGCGCCAGCTCGCCACCGCCTTGTCCCACGTCGCGTCACGCGGCGCAAAGGCGCGGTCTTTCAGATAGTTGATCGTGACCTCATCCGCCGCCACCAGCCCCAGGCGGGCGCCGGCTTCAATCGCCATGTTGCACAGGGTCATGCGCCCCTCCATGGACAGGCTGCGAATGGCGGAACCGGCGAATTCCAGCGCATAACCGGTGCCGCCCGCCGTGCCGATCCGGCCAATGATGGCGAGCGCCACATCCTTGGCGGTCACGCCCTTGCCCAGTCGGCCTTCGACCCGCACCAGCAGGGTTTTCGATTTTTTCTGCACCAGACATTGCGTCGCCAGCACATGCTCGACCTCGGAAGTGCCAATGCCGTGCGCCATCGCCGCGAACGCCCCGTGCGTGGAGGTGTGCGAATCGCCGCACACGACCGTCATGCCGGGGAGCACCGCGCCATTTTCCGGCCCGATCACATGCACGATGCCCTGGCGCACGTCCTTGAAGGGGAAATACGCCAGCGCCCCCACCTCACGGATGTTGGTGTCCAGCGTCTCCACCTGCAGGCGCGAGACCGGGTCTTTGATGCCTTCATCCCAATGGTCGGTGGGCGTGTTGTGATCGGCCGTCGCCACCACGGACGACACCCGCCACGGCTTCCTGCCCGCGAGTCTCAAGCCCTCAAATGCCTGCGGGCTGGTGACTTCATGAATCAGGTGGCGATCGATGTAGATTAAAGCCGTGCCATCGGCCTCTTCACGCACAACGTGGCTCGACCACAACTTCTCGTAGAGTGTCTGGGGCCTCATCGCTCAAGTTTTCCCCGTGAAAAAAGTTCGGATTGTCTCATACCTTGCCCCGTGCGCTCACTGCGGCGAAGGCACGGACTGCCGTGAGCCGGGAGCCAGCCCGGCAATCCGGGGCGTAGCCGTGTGCACGTCAGCGCACTGGGCACGCTGGCGCAGGGCGTGGTCGACCAGCACCAACGCCAGCATCGCCTCCGCCACCGGCGTGGCGCGGATGCCCACACAGGGGTCGTGCCGCCCTTCGGTGCTCACCGTGGTCGGCGCCCCGCTGCGGTCGATCGACTGCCGGGCGATGCGGATACTCGATGTCGGCTTGATCGCCAGACTGACCAGAATATCCTGCCCGGTCGACACCCCGCCGAGCACCCCCCCGGCGTTGTTCGACAGAAATCCGGCCGGGGTCAACTCATCGCCATGCGTGCTGCCACGCTGGGCAATCGACGCAAACCCCGCGCCGATCTCGACCCCCTTCACCGCGTTGATGCCCATCATCGCGTGGGCGATGTCGGCGTCGAGCCGGTCAAACACCGGCTCACCCCACCCCGTCGGCACGCCACTGGCGACGACGTTGATCCGCGCCCCGATCGAGTCCCCGGCGTGACGCAGCTCGTCCATGTAAGCCTCCAGCTCCGCCACGACCGCAGCATTGGGGGCAAAAAACGGATTGCGCCCGACCTCATCCCAGCTCTCGAAACCAATCACGCGCGCACCCAACTGCGCCATGTAGCCACGCACCACGATGCCATGACGGGCGGCCAGCCATTTGCGCGCAATCGCCCCCGCCGCCACCCGTGTCGCCGTCTCGCGTGCCGAAGCGCGTCCACCGCCACGGTGATCGCGGATGCCATATTTCTGCCAATACGGGTAGTCGGCATGACCGGGGCGAAAGGTGTCGGCGATGTTGCCGTAATCGCGCGAACGCTGATCCTGGTTGCGAATCAGCAGCGCAATCGGCGTCCCCGTGGTCAGCCCCTCGAACACCCCGGAGAGAATCTCGACCTCATCCGGCTCACGGCGCTGTGTGACGTGGCGCGAGGTGCCGGGTTTGCGCCGATCGAGATCGGCCTGGATATCCGCCGCGCCAAGCGCCAGACCCGGCGGACAGCCATCAACCACGCAACCGATTGCCGGGCCGTGGGATTCGCCGAAAGAAGTGACACGAAAAAGTGTGCCCAAGGTATTGCCGGACATGAGAAAACGCCCTGCGTAAGAAAGGCGTGGAGTTTAGCATTCCCGTCACCCGGCACGAACGTACACGACACACTGGCAGCTTTTCTTCGCACAAAAATCTTGACGTGGGCGCCGTGATCGCATACCTTTGCCCGAATCAGTTGCGAATGCGCTCTCAACATCCGCCTCAGGGTACGACATCCGCCCCTGCCCCTCTTGCTGTCTTCCACGTATTTTCCACACGTTTCCCATGCTGCAGCTTTATACCCCCCGCATACGCTGTATCTCCTGCATCACACCCCCCCAGCCCCATCGGGCAAACCGGAATCCTTTTATCTCTTTTGCGCTATGAGTGAGCACATCCATTATGTGACAGACAGCAACTTCGAATCCGAAGTGCTGAAGTCCGAAATCCCTGTATTGGTCGATTATTGGGCTGACTGGTGCGGCCCGTGCAAGGTAATCGCGCCGCATCTCGATGCAGTCGCCAACGACTACGCTGGTCGCATCAAGGTCGTAAAGCTCAACATTGACGAAAACCAGCAAACGCCACCCGTATATGGTATCCGTGGCATTCCCACCCTGATGATATTCAAGGGCGGTAATGTCGAGGCGACCAAGGTTGGCGCCCTTTCCAAATCTCAACTGACTTCTTTCATTGACAGCAATCTCTAAACCGGATACCGCTCCGGTCCGTTCTCGCGGTGCCCAGCGCAGCCGCCGCCGGGGCCCCCGGCATCGCGACGGTAATTCCCCCCTGACTGGCCTGCCTGCCGACGACGATCTCTTTGACGAGTCGTTCGACGATACGGGTTCCACCGCCACTTCGACCGTTCCGGCATTACATCTCGCCACGCTCAAGGAGAAACACGTCTCCGAGCTGCTGGAGATGGCGGTCGCCCTTGAAATCGAAGGCGCCAATCGCCTGCGCAAGCAGGAGCTCGTCTTCGCCATCCTGAAACACTGTTCACGCAAGGGACAGCCGATCAGCGCCGATGGTGCGCTCGAAGTGTTGCCGGATGGCTTCGGCTTCCTGCGTGGGTCCGATACCTCGTATCTGGCGGGAACCGACGACATCTACGTCTCCCCTTCACAAATCCGCCGTTTCAATCTGCGCACCGGCGATACCATCGAAGGCGAGATTCGCACCCCGAAAGATGGCGAACGTTATTTCGCGCTCTCCCGTTTCGAGCGCATCAACGGCCGCCCGCCCGAAGAGTGCAAACACAAGATCCTGTTTGAAAACCTCACCCCGCTGCACCCCAACGAATGTCTGCGTCTTGAACGCGACATGCGCGGCGAGGAAAACATCACCAGCCGGATCATCGACATGATCGCGCCGATCGGCAAAGGCCAGCGCGGTCTCATCGTCGCCCCGCCCAAGAGCGGCAAGACGGTGATGCTGCAACACATCGCCCACGCCATCGCCACCAATCACCCGGATGTCGAACTGATCGTCCTCCTGATCGACGAGCGTCCGGAAGAAGTGACCGAGATGCAGCGCACGGTCAAGGGCGAAGTCGTCGCCTCCACCTTCGATGAACCCGCCGCCCGTCACACCCAGGTGGCCGAAATGGTGATCGAAAAAGCCAAGCGCCTCACCGAGCACAAAAAAGATGTGGTGATCCTGCTCGACTCGCTCACCCGCCTCGCCCGCGCCTACAACACCGTAGCGCCCTCCTCCGGCAAGGTGCTCTCCGGCGGTGTGGATGCCAACGCCCTGCAAAAGCCCAAACGCTTCTTCGGCGCAGCACGCAACATCGAAGAAGGCGGCTCCCTCACCATCCTCGCCACCACGCTGGTCGAAACCGGCAGCAAGATGGACGAAGTGATCTACGAGGAGTTCAAGGGCACCGGCAACATGGAACTCCACCTCGACCGCCGCATGACCGAAAAACGGGTCTATCCCGCGATCAACGTCAACCGCTCCGGCACCCGCCGCGAAGAGCTGCTGATGAAGCCGGAAATCCTGCAAAGAACGTGGATCCTGCGCAAACTCCTCTACGGCATGGATGACATTGCCGCGATGGAGTTTCTCCTCGACAAGGTGCGCGCCACCAAAAGCAACGCCGAGTTCTTCGACGCCATGCGTCCGGGCCGCTAGGCAGAACAGCGCCCAAAGCAAGCGCACACCAGCAGCAAAGCAGCGGTGCCCAGGGTTGCACCGCTGTTCATTTTGTCCCTTGCGCTTTTCCTGACGGAGCCGCGCTGCGCTCCTCGATGATTTTTATCGGTGCTGCCAGTGTCCCGGAACGTAGCAGCAAGGCAATGGTTTTGGCTTCAGTCGTGCTCATGTTTCCGGGGATTGCCACGTGCCCGCTGCAAATTTCAGTTCGGATGATTGGAGCCACGAGTTCACTCTTACCGTTTTCGACCAGCAGAATCGCTATGCGCTTGCCGATGTTCTTGCGCGTAAGCTCGCACAAGATGCGTTTACCAGTGCTATCCAGTGTGATGCCCACCACAGGAGCCCCGTATGCATCGAAGAAGTCTTGTGCGTCGGTCAAGTGTTCGCTGGTGAATTCTGCCCGCTTTTTGACCAAAATCTGAGAGCCGTCTGACTCAGTGTATATCGCTACATCTGCCGGGACCTTGTCAGAAACGCGGATGTCGTCGTCGACCCTGTGAATTTCGAGTATGGCGTTGCTGCCAAGGATTTTCCTGGCCAAATCTGCGTCCTCTACCCCGGGCAGTTGCACAACGATGCGGTCAGCGCCTCGCCGCTGAATGGCAGGCTCGACCACGCCAAGTTCGTTGGCGCGCTTGTGCAGAGTCTTGATGTTCTGCTCAATGGCTCTGTCACGAACACTCTGCCTGGCACCATCCATGACAACCTGATAGATAAAGTAAACGCCACCATGCAACTCAAGCTCCGGGGTCACCACCTGGGCGTTGATATCGCCCGTCGGCGCGGGCAACACATAGCCTGAAAAAGCCAGCGCCCCCACGACAGCAACACTCAGCAGAATTTTTTTCATGCTCGATTCTCTGTAGAAACATCAGTGAAACGCTGAAATACCCAGATACGCCCGCAACTTCTCCACCTTGCCCGCCACCACCACCCGGCAATACGGCTGTTCCGGATGGTGGGCGTAATAATCATGGTGTTCCACCTCCGCCGGCCAGAATCGCGTTGCGGCCTCGATACGGGTCACGATGGGCGATGAAAACGCCCGTGCGGCGGTGAGTTCGGCAATCACCTCCTGCGCCGTGGCCTGCTGCGCGGCATCGACAGCAAAAATGACCGAGCGATATTGCGCGCCGACATCCTCGCCCTGACGATCCAGTGTAGTGGGGTCGTGGGTAGCGAAGAAAACGCCGAGCAGGGCGCGATAGCTCAGGCGCACGGGGTCGAAGGCGATTTGCACCACTTCGGCGTGCCCGGTGGTGTTGGTGCAAACCTGCGTATAGGTGGGCGCTGCAACGCTGCCGCCCGCATAACCGGGGGTCACGTGCACCACGCCGTCGACGCGGCTGAACACGGCTTCCAGGCACCAGAAGCAGCCACCCCCCAGGAGCGCGGTTTCCCGCTGCGTGTCGTTTGCAAGACTCATTATGCCTTTTCCTTGTAAGCGCAACTTCAGGCGCGCCGAAGCGCTATAGACTGCATGAACGCATGGATAATGGTGGAACCAGCAAATTTGACCCCCGGCTTTTTCAAATCCCTGCTGAACAGGCTGTGACTGGCCCAGCCGCAACGTATGCTTGCACGATTCATCGTGTCGCAGCCTTCCTGGCATTCTCCCTGGCGCGAAAGGAAAAAGTGTAATAGAGATCGAGCGCATTATCGGTGCCGCCACGCATCACCAGCGACAAACTGCGTCCAAGGCGATAGGTGAGTTTCACCAGTGACTCCGCGCCTTCCAGATTCTGCTCGAAAGACAGGAACAAATCGTTGCTGATCCGCTTCCCCACCGCCACCACATCACCGTTGATCGCCGGGTCATCGCTGATCCGGGAACCGCCGCCCATGATGCGGCTGGTGGCGCTGCGGCGCGAGCTGTTGAGGTCGCCCTGGCCGATCGTAAAGCTGTCGAACCCCAGCCCCCGCGCCATATCCTCGGTCATCCCGCCGCCGGAGCCGCCAAACAGCGCCTGTGCCGCCGGCATCAGCAGGGCCAGATCGGCGCTGCCCGCGTCAGGCGCACGACCCAGAATCAGCCACGACAGTTTTTCCGGATCGGGCACCGACGGCTCCGATACCAGCTTCACCTGCGGATGATGCGCGTCCCCCGTAATCAACACCCCGGCATCCACCTCCAGCCCCCGACGCATGGCGACGACATTGAGATTGGGGTTATCGGGGTCGCCATGGAAAGTGAGCGTGCCGCGCTCGATGCGGAGCCGCTGCCCGTAGCCACGATAAGTGCCGTTAATGGTCTGGATTGTGCCCTGCGCCCGGACGTGCTCGGCGGGGCGGAAGTGCAAATCCAGACTGCCGACAAGGCGGGTATTCAGCCCCACGGCGGAGAGATACAGCGCCTGCCCGAGTTCGATGCTGACCTTCCCTGCAACCTGCAGCGCGCCACCGCTGGACACGGGGCCGCCGCCATCCTCTTCCTCTGTCGCGGTGTTTGGCGCGGCTTGCGCTGAGGTGGCCGTTTTACTGCGAATGACAACATCACTGCCCAGGCGCGGCGCGGTGTCGTCTTCGACTTCGATATAGCCGGCATCGGCGCGCAACCGGGCGTCGAAGTTGAGCGCAGCGGCTGCCATCTGCGCCTTGCCCGCGCCAGAGAGAATCAGCCAGCGCCCCGGGCGTTGCAACAGCGGCAGACGCTCCGCAGTAAACTCGAAACGCCCGACCTCATCCCCCGGCAGCCCCAGGGCAATCTCGCCCGTCGCCAGCAGACGCCCCGGCGTCGCGGTGAGCACGTCGTAGGGGACGCGCTTGTCCCTGGGCCGCACCCGGTTGGGCGACTCGAACACCAGCCGGGTCAGGCGCAGGCGCTGGCGGCCGTCATGGTGGGCAAACCCGGCTTCCAGCTCGCCACCGGCGAGAATCAGCCCCTGATCGGCAAAGGAGAGTTGCAGCGCGTGGCCTTCGATCTTGCCCTGCAAATCCGGCGCGGCGGGCGTACCGGCGAAAGTGACATCGGCAATCACCGCGCCGCCAATATCGACATTCTCGCGTAACAGCCGCCCCAGCCAGGCGAGCGATGGCATATCCAGACGCGCCGCGCCCACCAGCGGCTCATGCGGCGCCAGCCGCCAGCCCTGCCTGTCACGCTCCACCCCGACTTCGAGCCGTGCGTCGAATTCGCCCGCCTCCTGCCCGTGCGCGGCGAGCGCCAGCATCAGCCGTTTGTCATGAGCGGACAGGTAGGCTTCAAACAAATCCAGCCCGAGGCGGGTGGAGATTTCGCCGCGCACCGACACATCACCTGATTCGCGTACCAGCCGCGCCTTGCCCTCGATGCGCTCCCCCAGACGCAAATCCCAATCCGCCCCCAGGGTGAGCGGATCGCGCCGCCGCCTCTGCCCCAACGCCTCCGCCAGCTCCGGAATCAGCGTCACCGCCACCCCATGCATGTCGCCCCGCAGCACGATGGTTTCATTCTCCCACCGGGTCTCGATGAGGTTGATGCGCCCCGCCTCGCCCGCATCAAACCCGGCGTCAGCAAGATTCAGCACGTCCGCGCCAATCTCCAGCGCCGCCGGAGCACGCAGGCGCAGCGGCCAGTGATCGGCAAACGCCAGGCTGAGCACTTGCCCCTGCCAGCGCAACGCCTTCAAACCGCCCTCGAACGAAGCCGCGAGCCGGATGGCATTGTCGCGGAATTTCCCTTTGCCCTCGAGCTGGATGTGATGCTGGTCGCGCTGCCCTTCGGCCCTGATCCGCGCCGTGCCGATGTTCAGCGCGCCGACGACGATGCCGCTGCCGTCCACCGTCAGCGCAAGCGCCCCGCGCTCACCCGCCGCAATCTGCGCCGAACCCGTGAGCGTGGCAAATTCCACCTCGCCGGGCAGGCGCAGTCTGTCGGCATCGATCCGCAGCGAACCTGCGGGGTCAGACAGGCCACCGCTGATCGTACCGCTGGCGCGTAGCCGTCCCGACACGCCGTGTCCCATTGCGGCAAGCCGGGGCATCTCGAGATCGAACGTCAATTTGTCTGCAACTTCGCCCCAGTCACCGGCGAGCCGCAGACGGTTGTCGGCAAAATCGAAGGCGAGATCGACATCCCGCGCATGAGCGCCTTCCCAGCTAAAGTGCCCGCGCCCGCCCAGAGGCTGCCCGCCAAGGCGGCTGTCGCCGAGTTCAGCATGCACCGTCGCCGCCGGATGCTCACCGAACCTGCCCGCTGCCGAGGCTTGCAGCTTGATCGACGCCGCCGGGGCAGCAGGATAAAACGCTGCCGGATCGAAATCAGCCAAATCCAGATGCAGCGAAAACGCCGGAATAGCCTCGCCGCCCGCAGCCGACTTGACGGCGGCGATGACACCCTCCACGCTGATTTTCGCCGCCCCCACTTTCAGCGCCGCCTTCACCGCTTGCTGTTGCGCCGTCGCGCTCGCTTCGACAAGGCCATCGACGTTGCGCGCAGGCAAACGGCTATCGAGTTGCGCAAGCTCGAGCGCGCTCACCTCGAGACGGGCCTCCAGTCGGCCAAAATCACCGGGCAACACCGCCGTATCCCCGCTTTCATCATGTCCGGGAAGCTGCCAGTGCGCCCAGCCCGCGAGCTGCCCGCCGCCGCCTTCAAGCACAATATCGTCGAGCCTCACCCCTGCCAGCGTGCCCTCCACATTCGCACTCAGACTTTTCCACGCCATCCCCCCGGCATCGAACGTAGCCGGGCGGGCGTTGTTCACCCGCACCGGGCCGCGCAGCATCATTGCGCCGCCCTCTGCGCTGGCGGCGAGGCGGGCATTCAGGCTGATGGCCGCCTGCGGCAGACCGGGAAAAAGCGCGGCGGGGTCAAAATCATCGACATCGATCTCGACCGTCTTCAATGGCAGCACAGCAAACGGGGCTGCCACAAGCAGCGCCCGCCCATGCACACCGCGCCCCTGCGCCCCCAGTTTCAGCACCGGCTCGATCAGGCTGCCGCCCCCCTCGAGCTCCAGCGCAAATTCATCCGCGACCATCTGCGCGCTGACGCTCAACACAAACGGCGACACGGTACCCAGTTCGCCAGACGCTTCCACGCGCGCAAACGGCAAGCCCAGCACCAGTTCACGCAGCTTGAAACGTGCGCCATCCCCACTCATGGAGAGGCGGCTCTCACTCAGCGCCAGCAACAGCGCCTCATTCCCCCTCTGCGCCAAATCCGCGCCGTACACCCCCACCCCGCCGACTTCCACCGTCGCCAGCTCAAAGTCGAGCGGCAGGCGCAGACGCGCCGGCGCCGCCAGTGGCGCAGACGACTCCGCTGACACCAAGCCCGTCTCCTGAAGGAAAACGCCCACCCCCTCAACCCGCAACCGGGTCACGGCGAGCTTGCCACCCCACAGCGCCACAGGCTGCCAGTCGAGCGCCACGCCCTCAAGCTCGACCCTCACCTCAGGCAAATCCACCGTCAAGCGCGCAAACCCCAACGGCCCGCCCAGGCTGCCGCTCACCCCTTCAGCACGCAAAACCCCGCCGCTAACCCTCTCCCCCACCGCCACCAACGCCCGCAAGCCCGCTGCGCTGACGAACAGCCAGCCCGCCAGCGCACACAGCAGCACAGCAGCAATGCCGCAGCACGCGAACAGGCGGCGGGCAAGGCGGTGACGTTTCTTTTGGGGGACGGAGGAGATGGCTGGATCGCTCATCGTGCGGTGACTGCCAACTCCGTCGATACGGGACTGGCAGAGCAATGTAGGTAGCTTGGCATGATAGCAGCCCGTGGATTGTTTTCCCGGCAGATGGCTTCACTTCTACGGCATTCGCCTGAACCTCCTGCAAGCCGCATTGCTGCAATCAATGACTCCGGCTTAACACGGCAAAGAAATAATATATAAATATTCTTTTTTATTTCTTTTTACACCAAAAAACTCCTGATCAGGGGGCATCGGGACGCATTGGCAGCATCATCACCGATCTGGAACTCCCGCCCACCCCAAGGGAATATTCCGCCATTTACGAATACTGCCCCTACCCGGCTCATGGCACCTGCGGCGCGTGCATCCCCCGCTGCCCTGCCGACGCGATCAACCCGGAATCCCGCGACAATCTCCGCTGCGTCATTCAGAGCCGCGATACGGTAGGCGATTTTTTCCGTCCCCTGGGTTACCACTCCTGCGGCCACTGCCTGACCTGGCTCCCCTGCGCCCAGCAGATTCCGCCCGCGCACATGTTCAGGGCGGTGACGAAAAAAGCCATCTCCCTGTCATCAAATTTGTAGTGGATCAAACAGCGCCGCCAACGCTTCCCCCGGCTCCGGCGCACGCATGAACGCCTCGCCCACCAGAAACGCATCCACCTTCGCCGCCCGCATCGTCGCCACATCTCCCCGCGTGAGGATGCCGCTCTCCGTGATGACGATGCGATCCGGCGGAACCTGCGCCAGCAGGCCGATGGTGTTGTCGAGCGAAACCTCGAAGGTGCGCAGGTTGCGGTTGTTGATGCCAATCAGTGGCGTTTTCAGACGCAGGGCGCGTTCCAGCTCGGCGCCGTCGTGCGACTCGACCAGTACGGCCATGCCCAGCTCTTCCGCGATGGCGGCGAACGCTTGCAATTGGGCGTCGCTCAGGATGGCGACGATGAGCAGGATAGCGTCGGCCCCCATCGCCCGCGCTTCATAGACCTGCCAGGGATCGACGAGAAAATCCTTGCGCAAGGCTGGCAAGCTGCACGCAGCCCGCGCCGCTTGCAGATATTCCGGCGCACCCTGAAAAAAATTGCGCTCGGTGAGCACCGAGAGGCAGGCCGCTCCGGCAGCCTCGTAGCTGTGCGCGATCTCCGCCGGGCGAAACGCCGGGCGGATGACGCCTTTCGAGGGGCTGGCTTTTTTGATTTCGGCGATCACCGCCGGCTGCCCCTGCCCGATCTTGCGCCGTAGCGCACCGACGAAATCCCGGGCGGGAGGCTGGTTTTCAGCCTCGGCACGAAGGGCGGCAAGAGGTCGGGCAGCTTGGGCGACGACGAGCTCGTCAACTTTGGCTGCGCAGATCTTTTTCAGGATGTCGCTCATGGCATCTCACTTGAACTGCTGGTTATAGCGCACAAACTCTTCCAGCTTGGCTTTAGCTGCGCCGTTTTCAATCACCGCCCGCGCACGCTCGATGCCTTCGCCAATCGACGCCGCCACATTGGCGGTATACAGCGCCACGCCGGAATTGAAGATGACGATATCGCGGGCGGGGCCGGGTTGATTGTCGAGCACGCCGCGCAGCATCTGGATCGACTCTTCCGGCGTTTTGACTTTCAGGTTGCGCGTACCCGCCATGGCAATGCCGAAGTCTTCCGGGTGAATGCTGTATTCGGTGATTTTGCCGTCTTTCAATTCACCGACCAGCGTGGCGGCGCCGAGGCTGACTTCATCAACGCCATCCTGACCATACACCACCAGCACGTGTTTGCTGCCCAGGCGTTCCATCACGCGCACCAGAATACCGACCAGATCTTCATGGAAAACGCCCAGCAAGGTGTTAGGGGCGCTCGCCGGGTTGATGAGCGGGCCGAGGATGTTGAAGATCGTCCGCACGCCCATTTCGCGCCGCACGGGAGCAATGTTTTTCATCGCGGAATGGAAATTGGGGGCAAACATGAAGCCGATGCCGGTATTGGCGATACAGGCGGCGACTTGATCGCCATCGAGGGCGAGACTCGCGCCGAGGGCTTCGATGGCGTCAGCCGCGCCGGACTTGGAGGAGACGCCGCGATTGCCGTGTTTGGCAACGCGCGCACCGGCGGCGGCGATGACGAAGGAGCTGGTGGTGGAGATGTTGAAAGTGTGCGAGCCGTCGCCGCCGGTGCCGACGACGTCGATGAAGTTGTCGTTGGGAGGCGGCACGGTGACTTTGATCGCCATCTCGCGCAGCACGGTAGCGGCGGCGGAGATTTCGCCGATGGTCTCTTTCTTGACGCGCAGACCGGTCAGGATGGCGGCGGACATGACGGGAGACATCTCCCCGGCCATGATCTGACGCATGAGGGAGAGCATTTCATCGTAGAAAATTTCGCGGTGCGCAATGGTGCGTTGCAGGGCTTCCTGGGGGGTGATGCTCATGGGTGGCTCCTCGTGAATGAAAAATCAGGGAAATGCTAATCTGCTGCGGGCTAACGCTGCGTCTCGTGCTGGTTTTCGATCAGGGCACGCTCACGCAGCAATTCGCGTTGCAATTCTTCTTCGCTGGGCAGCGTGAAGCGGTAACGTGAGGCGAAAAGCTGCTGACTTTCGTGCAGGACGGAATACTGCGCCACGGCTTCGTTCTTTTCCGAGCAGAGAATCAGCCCGATGGTGGGATTATCACTTTCGGTGCGGTGCTGTTCCTCATACATGCGGACGTAGCCATCCATCTGACCGATGTCCTGATGGGTGAGTTCGCCAATCTTCAAGTCCACCAGCACAAAGCACTTGAGCAGGTAGTTGTAGAAGACCAGATCAACGTAGAAATCCTTGTCCCCGAAGCGCATACGCTGCTGGCGGGCTATGAATGAAAAACCACGCCCCAGTTCGAGCAGGAACTGCTGCAAGTGGCTGATAATGGCGTCCTCCAGCTTGTTTTCGTGCAGTCGATCAATGTTTGGCAGATCGAGGAATTCAAGGATGTAAGGATCTTTGAGGACGTCGATGGGGCGTAGCAAATCATCAGGCTTGCGCTGTTCCGCCAGCATGCCCGCCTTGTCTCTGCTGACCAGCAGGCGTTCGTGGTAGAGGCTGTTGATCTGCCGCTCCAGTTCCCGGCGCGACCAGTTGGCGCGCACGGCCTCTTCTTCGTAAAAGCGACGGGCTTCCGGATTGGTTACACGCATGAGCGAACGATAGTGTGACCAGCTCAGTTGCGGGTGGAAGTCGGGAGCTGAAAGTCCACCCGCCGGGTGGGCGATCTGGAGTGCAGCGTCATGCGAATGAGATATTACACCCACTGGGTGCAATATCCTGTCTGCATAGGCCAGATAAAATTTGCGGAAATGGAACAGGTTGGTGGCTGAATAACCCTGACCATAGCGTTCGGTCAGGTGCCTGGCGAGACGCTTGATCAGAGTCTGACCATAGTCAGCCCGCTGCTCCCCTTGCTGCAAGGCTTCAACCAATTCCCGCCCGATGTGCCAATAAGCAAGCACCGTCGTGGCATTGACCGAGCGCACGACCTGGCTGCGGGCAGCTTCCAGAATGGCAGCGATGCGCCCCGCCAGGTCGTCGGTTGCAGGCAGATTGTCGGTTTCGACTTTCCTGGTGCTCATGTCATCTCACGGGATCGGAAAATCAGGGACGTTCATGCTTCAAAAAATTGTCCAGCAGTTCATACCCGCGCTCGGTCAGGACGGATTCGGGGTGGAACTGCACGCCTTCGACGTTGAATGTGCGGTGGCGGACGCCCATGATCTCGTCGTCGTCCGTCCAGGCGGTGACTTCGAGGCAGTCGGGGAGACTGGCGCGGTCGATGGCGAGTGAATGGTAGCGGGTGCAGACGATGGGGGACGGCAGGCCGCGAAAGACGCCGCTGCCTTCGTGCCGTACCGGCGAGGTTTTGCCGTGCATGAGCTTTTGAGCGTGCACGATTTTGCCGCCGAAAGCCGCGCCGATACTCTGGTGGCCGAGGCAGACGCCCAGAATGGGGAGTTTGTCGGCAAATTCCTGGATGGCGGCGACCGAGATTCCGGCTTGCTGCGGGGAACACGGGCCGGGGGAAATCACCAGATGAGAAGGGTTTTTGGCGGCGATTTCGTCCAGGGTGATGGCGTCGTTGCGGTATACCTGCACGTCCGCGCCGAGCTCACCGAAGTATTGCACCAGGTTGTAGGTGAAGCTGTCATAGTTGTCGATCATCAGAAGCATCTTAGTGCTATCTCCTTGATTTAATTACCCCATACCGCTGCGGGGATGGTTCCACGCATTTACACCCCGGATGCCTTGTAAATAACGTTGGCCGCCCACTGGTTGAGGCTTGTGCCGGAAGCCCGCGCCGCTGCCAGCGCCGCCGCATGCACTTGTGGCGGGATGCGCAGCATCAGCTTGCCGCTGGCGGGCTTTTCGGGGTCGCGCCCAAGCGCCTTGCAGTTTGCGAGGTAGTCATCCACCGATTGCCTGAATGCGGCCTCAAACTCGGCAACCGTTTCGCCGTGGAACACCACTCGGTCACGAATACCGACAATCTTGCCCACAAGGATATGGTCATCCATGTCGTATTCCATTAACGCAGAGTAGCCGTTGTATGATAGATAGTTCATGGAGCCTTCCCCAAATCCTCATATGCTATCAAAAATGCAAGCGCATTTGCACATTTTCCCCTCTCCCGCGTTGTCGCCGTGCCGATGCGCGTCTTCGCCAGCCACGCACTCAGCGCGACCACTGCCAGAATGAGCGACAGCGCCGCGATGCGAACTTTACGAAACACCGGCAAGTCCCCCCCAGGCACCGACCCCCAGCATCCTGCGCCATCCCCCGCACAAAAAACCGGTCATCCCGTATTTTCCACCATCCATCTGACCCGACCTGCTCCTGGCAACAAGTATCGACTATGATCCAGACACGATAAACCTCGCCCTTGTGCAGCCCGGCCCTGCAAACATGCTGTAGACTTGAGTGACGTAAAAAACGCCCCGTTTTTTGCAAGTTTTTACGAGCCCGCCATGATTACTTTCCCGCTCCAGTGCCGCCAGGCTCGTCCCAGGCGCCTGCCCCCGCCCGAAGCTGCCTCGGGTTTTACCTTGGTCGAATTGCTGATCGTCGTTACCATCATTGCCATTCTGGCCGCCATCACCGCGCCCTCGTTTGAGGGCATGGCACGCAAAATGGCGCTTAACGGCGCAGCCAGCGAACTTGCCGCCGGTTTGCAGTTTGCCCGTTCCGAAGCCCTCCGCCAGGGCCGACCCCTCATTTTTAAACTTGATACGGAGCGTAATTGGAAAGTCTTCCGTAAACCGGAGGGCAATGCCGGCACTTCCTATGAACCCCCCGACGATACGTTGCTGCGCGACAACACCTACTCCAACCGGATCGATGCGCTGGCAGGGGATATCATAGTGAGGTACAGACCTAACGGTACCGCTGATCTCGCTGATCTCCCTGAGGCCTCGAAAAAAGACTTGTGCTTCAACAACTCCGCCTGCATCTGCCTCAATATTACCGTTACCGACGACAACTTCGAGTCCCGTCTGGTGCGCGTCAATAGTCTGGGTCGTCCGACTGTTCTGGGTGTAACGAGCAAGGATCAGCTTGGCGCCGCCGCAGTTCAGGAAATATGTAAATAACGTCACCGGCATGTTCACCATGAAAACAATTCCATTGCAATCCTCCCGTCAGACCGGCTCCAGCCTGCTGGAGGTGATGATTTCGGTCTTCATCCTCGCCTTTGGCCTGCTAGGCATTGCCGGCATGCAAATCTCCTCATTGCGCACTACGCAAAGTTCGCTGGAACGCAGCCAGGCGGTTTTCCTTACCCATACCATCCTCGATGCCATGCGCGCAAACATGACCAACCCCTCGGGTCTGCCCAGCGACCTGAGCGGGCTGGAAGTCAAGGAAGACTACGCGAACGCGGGCAAAATCTGCGTGGGAGACACTGTCTCTATCGGGGACGATCTTGCCAGGGCAGATCTTAATTGGTGGCTGGGTCTCCTTAAAACCAACCTCGGCGATGGCGACAAGACCTGCGGTCAAGTGGAATGTGAGGACAATCTGTGCACCGTCACGATCGAGTGGGACGACCGCCGCGGGGAAGTGAATCAGACAGGGGGTGAGGTAATCAACACGGTCAAGAACAGGAGTCTACTCTGATGAAACACCCTCTCTTCATGGTCTTGCCCCGCCGTCGCGTGTTGCAAGCAGGTGTCACCCTCATCGAACTGATGGTTTCTCTGGTGCTCGGTCTGCTCGTCGTTGGTGGCGGTGTCGGCATCTTCCTGGCCAACCGCGAGACCAATCGTGACATGGAGGCGCTCGCCCGCATCCATGAAAACGCCCAGATCGCTTTCGATCTTCTGGGACGTTCGTTGCGCGAAGCAGGAAGCAATCCCTGCGGCATCCCCGCCAGCAAGATTCGGTACGTGGTAAATACATACCCTGCGCCTTGGTATGTCCCCGGAACAGTAGTGGACTTCTACGAAAAACGCTACATCTATAGCAGGGATGACGAGAGTGCCGCCGGGGCTGAGCAGAGAGTCGAGCTGCCCAACGGTAACACGCACATCGTCAAATGGGATGATACGGAATTGGATGGTACGGGTAATACGCGCACGCGCTCCAACATTCGCTTCCTGACCACCGGATCGTCCGACAACGCTATCAGCGCAGTCACCGAATTTACCTCCATTCCCGGTACCAACTCATTCTCCAAGCTCACCCTGAAAACCCAGGCGTTTACTAATAAAATGCAAATTGGGCTCGTCTGCACCGAATCCGATGGGGTGGTTTGGGGCCTTCCGGGACTGTCTCCTACTACTTCAGGATCGTTCGGGGATCCTTCCACTACCTACACCCCCGGCTATGAGGCTATGGAATTAATCCACGTGCAATATCCGAGCAATGCCTATCTGGTTAGAGTCACGCCCGAATATTGGCTCATCGCGAAAAACGAGCGCGGCGGGAAATCCCTCTACCGCACCACTTACGAGCCCGGGCGCGGGGCAACAAGCAGCTATTTCATCGCCGACGAAATCGCCCCCGATGCCACCGACATGAAGATCACCTACCTGCTGCGCGACGATGCAGGGGTTCTCGACACCGAGTACAAACGCCCCAACCAGTTCCCCGGCGGCATGGGGGAGGACTCGCCTGACTGGGCGCGGGTAGCCGCCGTGCGCGTCGAAATCACCTTTGACAACACCAGCGACCTGAACAACTCCGCGGCGGCCTACAAGAAAGACTCAACCACCATCACACCCATCAGACGCACACTGGCCCAGACTATCACCCTCAGAGGGCGCAACCTTCCCGCGCCCTAGCCCAACTGACACCCGAGTAAGCACCATGAAAACTTCGACCCTCACTCTTGCATCCCGCCACCAACGGGGCGCCACGCTTATCGTCGCCATGATCCTGCTCATGATCATGAGTCTGCTCGCCATCACCAGCCTGCGTGCCAGCATCCAGGGAGAGCGCATGAGCAGCGCCACCTTTGACCGCAATCTGGCATTCCAGGCTGCAGAAGCGGGCTTGCGCATGGGCGAAAAGATCGCCCAAAAATGGGCCGTAGGAGATATCACCACCCCCGATATCGCCGCCGCCACCCTGCCGACTCCCGATGGCGCCTGCCCCAGCGAAACCTCCAACAGTGCCGGGCTGTACCTGTTCCCCGACCCCGACTGTGGTGACGTGGAGCGCTGGTCTTCCGACTCGCTATGGCACGACATCGACAGCAGTGACATCGTGGATGACAGCACCTTCACCGACGACGTGCTTTCCCTGTCGCCGAAATACATCGTCGAACTTGTCAACAAGGAAGCCCCCTGCGACCCGACCAGCCTCACCCCCAAGCTGGAGTGCTACCGCTTTCGCGTCACCGCCACCAGTGCATCCGCAAATGATCGCTCCAAAGTCGTACTCCAGTCCATTTATGCCACCGATGGCATCAAGTAAGTGATCAAACGACGCCTGTTTTCCCACTTTCATCCGCACAAGGAATTCATCATGAAACTCGACGCTTTTGCTCCTCACCTGCTGCTCGCAGCGGTTTTGGCCTTTGGTTGCAACGTGACCATGGCGGCAGGAATGGTCACGGAAAATGTTGGCGGACTGCAGGTCTACGCCACACCACCAGCACAGCCGGGACAACCAGCACCGGCCCCCCTCCCGCCGCCGGAACGGCCCCAACCCAACGGTGCGCCGCGGCACGCCCTCTGAACAATTCTGATGCCCGCAGCGTGGCCTGTCGCCGTCTTGTGATGCCCCCATGATGGCGGTGCTTTCAGCTTCCCATTTTCAAGGAAACAATCATGAAAACCCTGATTCATTCGCACCCCGGGACTCGCCCGTCGCCTTTTCAGGTACGCGCCTTGACCCGCGCCGTGGCGCTGGCGCTCGCGACCTGCGGGGGAAGCGCCATGGCAGATCTGTCCATTCCCAACGTTCCGCTCACCGTCGGCGCAACCGTGCCAGCGAATCTGCTCTACATGCATGACGATTCGGGTTCCATGGAATGGTCATTCATGCCAGATGCAATGGGAGCCGGGATAGCGGGTGGCACATCCGTCAGTCAATTCATGGATGTCACCAAAAACAAGATTTATTTTGACCCCAGCGTTACATATGCCCCCCCGCTTAAATCTGATGGCACCTCAGAGGCAAATTCTACTTTCGAGGAAGCGTGGACAGACGGTTACGATGTTAATCGCGCCACAGGATCTGCCAGCACCCGCTATCCAAGCGGACTTCCAAAGAGAGTAGACCTTCGCACAGGCTATGTACCTACCAACTATTATGGGCAAGACAAGAATACACCGGGATGTCAAGTCGTCGCCCGGTATCGGTGGACGTGTAGCCAAGGAGGTTATTTTTATAACGCATGCTTTGACACCAACCCTGTGGCTGGTAGCACGTACGCTGTTGGAACAAGCTGCGTAGCATATAATGCCGGCTCCGGCTATCCCAAAATAGACTACGGAACGAATGGCACACCGCCTAAAGATGGCTCCGGTCGCCCCTATCATTATTATGTCAGTGGTGTACCACATAGAATACTGAGCGCCACAGATTCGGGTGGAACGGCGCCGGAACAGGTGAGATTGCGCCAGAATTTTGCCAACTGGTACTCCTATTATCGCACCCGCAATTTCGCCGCCAGAGCTGGCATCAGCCATGCTTTCGTCAAACTCGACAACAGCATCCGGGTAGGCTGGGGGAGCATTTATTACAAAGAGAAGAACCTCGGTAATAATGGCAAATACCCGACTGACTTCAATCAAACAACAATAGACGGGAAAAATGTGTATTCGGTCACGCAAGGCGTACGCCCGTTTGTTCCGGCGCACAGAAGCAATTTCTGGAAATGGCTGTTCGAGATCGAACCCGTTGGCAACACGCCGCTACGCCACGCGCTGGATGCAGCCGGGCAGTATTACGACCGCTCCGGCAGCAACGACAAACTGGGGCCGTGGGCGGACGACCCCACAGACGGTGCTACCGTTGCTACCGGGCTGGCCGCAAATCCCTCTGCAGCCTGCCGCAAGAGCTTTACCATTCTGATGACAGACGGCTACTGGAACCAGGCAGGCGCCGCAGTGGCAACCGGTGAGCAGGATGGCAGTGGCGGTACAAGCACTACATTTACCGCGCCGCCTAAAGCAGATGGCAGCCCGGGGAGCGTCCCCGTCACCAGTACGCTTCCTTTCAGGGATACTCACAGCGACACGCTGGCAGATGTGGCCTGGTATTACTGGGCCAAGGATTTACTGTACGGGAACGACAACAACAAGGTTCCCAGCGCCACCAACGCCCGCGACAAGGCCTGGTGGCAGCACATGACCACCTTCACGATTGGCCTGGGCGTTAGCCCATCCGTCGCCAACAAAACTAACGCCTTCAACGCCATCAACAACGGCTCTGCACCGGGTTTCACCTGGCCCAAGGGTGAAGACTACCAGATCGACGACCTCCTCCACGCCGGGGTCAACGGTCACGGCGATTTCTTCTCGGCGAACAACCCGCAGGAATTCGTCGACGGCATGACCTCCATCATCAGCTCCATCAGCGCGAGCGCAGGTGCATCCGGTCAACTGGGGACGAATGATGCCCAGCAAGGCGCAGATGCTTCCTCCCCGGCACGCATTTACGCTTCAACATTCAAAACCGATAAATGGAGTGGGGATGTCACCTCGGTGCCCATTGCCACGGTCGGCATCGGTGCGCCCGCCTGGAGCGCCGCCGCCAACCTGCCGGGTTACGGCTCCCGCCGCATCTTTACCCGCAACGGCAGCTCCGGCATCGACTTCCAGTGGGCCAATCTG
>BNUB01000008.1 GCA_025997045.1 Betaproteobacteria bacterium | reverse complement strand
GAGACTACGCTCCGCAAAACCTCTCTATCCTGCGCAGATTAATCCTCAATATAATCAAGCAAGAGCCAATGCCTTCTCGCAAACTCAGTCTGCGTTTGCGACGAAAGTTCGCGGGATTGTTTGATGACGAGAGAATGCGGGTTCTCGGGGTTGTTAAAAAATATGCTGATTAGGTGCAATCGCCCTGTCGCTGGCCATGGGGGCCACCACCGGACAAATCGTCCGGCGCGCTCTGCTGCCGGAGGCGCGGCCTGGCATCATCGCCGCCGTGACGGTTACCGCCATTGTGCTGGTCGATTACACCGCGATGTCTGGCGCGATTGGCGGCGGCGGCATCGGCGACCTGGCAATCCGCTATGGCTACCAGCGTTACCAGACCGACATCATGGTCGTCACTGTCCTGCTACTCATTATCCTCGTCCAGTGTTTGCAAGCACTTGGCAACTTTCTGGTCACCCGCTTTACCCGGCGTTAATACCCGCCTCTACCCAAAGGAGTCTTTTTCATGAAAAAAACAGTCCGTCTGCTTGCCTCCGCGCTTGCCACGCTTCCCCTGCTTTTCGGCACGGTTGCCGTTGCAGGTGAAAAGCTCCGCGTTGGTGCCAGCCCCGTCCCGCATGCCGAAATCCTCGAATTTGTCAAACCCATTGTCGCCAAAGAAGGGGTGGAACTCGACATCCGCGTGTTCACTGACTACATCCAGCCCAATGCCCAACTGGTCAGCAAGCAGCTCGACGCCAATTACTATCAGTATCGCCCCTTCCTCAACGACTACAACCGCGAGCGCGGCACCAACCTGGTGTCCATTGTGCCCGTGCATATCGAGCCTTTCGTCGCTTACTCGCAAAAGATCACCGATGTCTCCCAACTCAAGCCGGGCGCAACCGTCGCCATTCCGAACGATCCGGTCAATAGCGGGCGCGGTCTCCTGCTCCTGCAAAGACTCGGGTTGCTCAAGCTCAAAGGCAAAGCCGTACTGGACACCCCGGAAGATCCCCTGCCTGGCTTGAAAGACATTCTGGAAAATCCCAAAAGGCTCAAGATCGTCGAACTCGAATCGGCCATCCTGCCCCGCTCGCTGCAACAGGTGGATCTGGCTGCACTCAACGGCAACTACGTGCTCGAAGCCAAGCTGCCGCTGGAGAAATCGCTCTATATCGAGAAAGGGCAGGACGGCAAGAACGTCTGGGCCGAATACCTCGTGACCCGTCCCGAAAACCGTAACGACAAAGCCATCCGGATCCTTTCTGAAGCGCTCAACAGTCAGGCAACCCGTGACTTTATCGAGAAGCGTTACAAAGGTGCAGTCTATTCTGCGTTTTGATAACAAATGAGGGCTGCCCCGCCTGCGGCAGCCCTCATTCTTTATCAGGTGCTGACCTTCTTGCCGTGAGTCACGTAATAGACCGGCAAGCAAATGGCGCTGATGGCGGCGAGGATGAAGAACAGCTTGCTGTAGCCGAGGTAAGGAATGAGGGTGCCGAGCAGGTAGGGGCCGATACCGATGCCGAGATCAAGGAAAATGAAAAAGGTCGAGGTCGCCTGGCCGAGGCGGGTTTTGGGCACGAGCTTGAGTGAGGCGACCTGGGCGGTCGATTGAAAATTGCCGATGCCGGCGCCGAGCAGGATGCCGGAGAGCAGCAGCCAGCTTGCGCTCCGGGTCAGACCGAGCACGATGAAACCGCAGACGGCGAGAACCAGCGCCGGGTAAATGATGATGTTCGCGCCACAGCGGTCGAAAAGTTTCCCGGTGATGGGGCGCAGCACGAATACGGCGATCGCGTAGATCAGGAAAAAGTAACCGGCGGCATGAACAAGGTCGAGTTCCTTGGCATAAAACGAGAGAAAAGCCTGCAGGCAGCCGTAACAGATGGCGATGAGCAGCACGACGCAGGCAAGCGGCACCACATCGCGGTCGATATAGTTTTGGAGGTGAAACCTGGAACTGGCGGAACCGGACTGGATGCTGTCCTGCATATCCGTGTGCGGAATCTTCAGCGTGATTGCGATGATGAAACTGATGATCCCGAACAGGGAACAAATCAGGAAAATCAGCCAGAAGGGCAGGTATTGCATCAGCTTGATGCCCAGGAAGGGGCCGAGGGCAAGGGCGAGAATGGTGCTCATGCTGAAATAGCTGATTCCGCGCCCGGATAAATGCGCGGGAATAATATAGGCGACGAGGGTTGCGGTGACGGTGCCGATGCAACCTACGCCGACGCCGCTCAAAAAGCGTACAGCCATCAGGGCGGGGAGATTATGCGCAACGAAATAAAGCAGCATACTGATGGTGTAAATGACAATTCCGCCGAGGAGGATTTTCTTGAATCCCACAGCATGAATAATGCCGCCGGTCGTGAAGCGACCGGCAAGACAGCCGATCAACATCAAACCGGCAACGAGTCCGGCGGCGCTGGGCGAGGCATTGAAACTTTCATGTGCGTAAGGCCCGCTGACAATGAACAACAAATAATAGGCGAGCATGACCATGAGATTGATCATGGCAATAATGATAAAATCACGAGTGAAAATCACGGTGTCTCCAAACGGAAAAACGCGCAAGCAGTAAAACAGCGCAAGCCGACCAGTATACTCCTCGCGCCGTGCTACTATTCCAGCATAATCTCGCATTCGTTTCACTGAGCCCCATCATGAACAGCGCCGTGTTGTCGTCAGGACAAAGGTTTTTCCGCCGTGTGCTCGGTTACGCCCGCGATGGCCTTGTATTCATTGCCATTTTTGCCCTGCTGGGGTGGACGGGAAGCTGGCACCGGATTCCTGAACTTTTCGCTCATTTTTTCCTGCAATACGCGCTTGCGCTCGTCTGCCTGGGCACGCTGCTGTTGCTGGGGCGGGACAGGAAATGGTTCATGATTGCGCTGGTGATGCTGACGCTGACGGGATATGCGATTGCGCCGTTCTGGATGCCTGCAGATAGCACCCCGGCGAGCGCACATCCTGCCCGGCTCAGCGTGCTGCAATTCAATGTCGCGCTCCAGCCTGAACCGCTGCTGCGCTGGTTGTCCGCGCACCGGGGAGAGGCCGACGTCGTACTGGTGCTGGAAATGAGCCTGTTATCCGCGGCGGAGACAAAAATCCTCGCGGACGAATTTCCGTACCGTATCGACAAAATCGACGAGTCTCCGTTCAGCATCGCCTTGTTGAGCCGCTATCCGCTGCATGAGCCGCAAGTGCTGGATCTCATCGGCCCCACTTTCCCGGCGCTGCAAGCCGATATTGTTACCTCCGGTGGCACGCTGCGGCTGGTCGGTATCCATCCGCCGCCCCCGATCGACGCCGAGTTGGCGGAGTGGCGCAACCGCTTCATGACGGCGCTGGCCAGCCGGTTGGTCGAGGATAGCGCTCCGGGACGGGCGACGCTGGTCTTCGGTGATTTCAATTCCACCCGCTGGTCGCCACATCTGCGCGATTTCATGGCGCGCACCGCGCTGTCCGATGCCCATCGCGGACAAGGCGCGCCCGGCACATGGCCCGCCGTGACTGCGCGCTATTCCGGACTGTTGGGGATACCGATGGATATGATGCTGATCTCGCCGGGCGTGACCGTGTTGAGTCGTCACATCGGCCCGGATCTGGGCTCGGATCATTTGCCGGTGCTCACTGAGATCGAATTCTGAACAGACAACAAAAAAGCCCGCAACCGGCGTAGTTACAGGCTTTCCGTGGTGGGGGCACCAGGGCTCGAACCTGGGACCTACTGATTAAGAGTCAGCTGCTCTACCAACTGAGCTATACCCCCGACGAAGGACGCGAATTGTAGAGGATGAGCGGGCGGCGCGCAAGGGTTTGTGGTGCTTGTAAGTATCAACTAGCGCGCCAACATCCGCCCGCCCCGACGCCGCGTTGTGGCGCCGACCAGTGCGCCGATGCCCTGGCTGCTGTGGGCATGGCAGATGGCGCAGGCGAGCGCGTCTGCGGCGTCGCTCTGCGGGGCGGCAGGGAGGGTGAGGAGGCGGGTCACCATGTGCTGGACTTGTTCCTTGGCCGCCTTGCCGTGGCCGACGACAGCCTGTTTGACTTGCAAGGCGGTGTATTCCACGACCGGGAGGTCGCAGGACACTGCACCGCAGATTACCGCGCCGCGTGCCTGGCCGAGGAGCAAGGTCGATTGTGGATTGACGTTGACGAAAACTTTTTCCACCACTACGAGATCGGGCTGATAGGTGGCGATGACTTCGCGCACGCCATCGAGCAGGGTTTTGAGGCGGGCGGGGAGGGCGTTGTCGGCATTCTGGGTGGTGCGGATGCAGCCGCTGGCGACATAGCGCAAGCGGCTGCCCAACACGTCGATGAGGCCGAAACCGGTGACCCGCAGGCCCGGGTCGAGGCCGAGGATGCGGGTGGTGACGGTGCGGGACGTCACCCGGAGTGGCATGGTGGATTACGCTTCGTCGAGGACGGCGGAGGTATAGACTTCCTGCACGTCGTCGAGGGTTTCCAGCGCGTCGAGCAGTTTTTGCATGCGCACGGCATCGTCGCCGGAAAGTTCGGTTTCGTTCTGCGCCTTCATCGACACTTCGCCAAATTCGGCCTTGAACCCGGCGGCTTCCAGGGCTTCCTTGACGGCGGTGAATTCCCACGGCCCGGTGATGACTTCAAGCGAGTCATCCTCGTTGGTGATCACGTCGTCGGCGCCGGCTTCGAGCGCGGCGTCCATCAGCGCGTCTTCGTTGGTTCCCGGCGCAAACAGCAACTGACCGCAGTGCTTGAACTGGAACGCCACACAGCCATCGGTGCCCATGTTGCCGCCATATTTTGAAAACGCGTGACGCACGTCGGCGACGGTGCGGATTTTGTTGTCGGTGAGGCAATCGACCATTACCGCCGCGCCAGCGATGCCGTAGCCTTCGTAGCGCGCTTCTTCATAGACTACGCCGTCGAGCTGGCCGGTGCCGCGCTTGATCGCGTTGTCAATCGTGTCCTTGGGCACGGACTCGCCCTTGGCCTTGTCGACGGCCAGGCGCAGCCGCGGATTGGCGCTGATGTCGCTCCCGCCCATCTTGGCGGCAACGGTGATTTCCTTGATCAGCTTGGTGAAGATTTTGCCCCGTTTGGCGTCCTGACGACCCTTGCGGTGCTGAATATTGGCCCATTTCGAGTGACCAGCCATACGAACCCCTGACGCGTTGCGTGGAAAACGGAACCGTGAATTATAGCCCGAGCGCCGGGGCTGGCAGTCGGCGAATCGCATGAAAAGCGGATGACGCGGATTTTATGCTGATGTTATATTTTGTTTCGTGCAGGTTTTGGTTTGAATTGCGCCAGGGCCGTAGGTGCTGTTCGATCTTGGTTCGAAGGATAAGTGGCCAACCAGATCATGCGACACCTTGCCCGGCTGACGCAGGTCGGTGATCGAGACAAATATATCGACCAAACGCAGCTTTGCTTCCGTCTTCATAGCGGCTCCCAAAAAGACAGAATGCTACACAAATTAGTGTTTTGTGAACAGAGGGTTAGGTAGGTTGATGATTGTTAACAAATATTTTTTTGAGGTCTAATCGACTGGGGTATTCATGCGATTGTCCTGCGATTCACGCCTTTTTACCTTGTCATGACGAGCATGGGTGTAAAATCATTCAGTTATAGTCATGCAGTTAACACAAACTATCAAGCGTTTGGCGCAAGGGCGGGCAATCATGATCAAAGCGTTTTCGCAAATTTTGGGTCGTAACATGGGGCTGGCGCGGTTTACACGTGCGGCGCGTGCAATGTCGCGTGTGACGTCGCGTATGACATTGTTGACGGGGGCGGTCGTGGTGACAGGGCTGGTGGCGGCGGGATGCGCGTCGTATCCGCCCGCGCCCACGCTGGCTGCGGATGCCGATTACAACTACCTGATCGGGGGCGGGGATGTGGTCAATGTGGTGGTGTGGCGCAACCCCGAATTGTCGCTGTCGGTGACGGTGCGCCCGGACGGCAGGATTTCTGTCCCGCTGGTCGAAGATCTGGTTGCGCAGGGCAAGGATGCGACCACGCTGGCGCGGGATATCGAAAAAGAGCTGATGAAGTTCATCCGCGAGCCGGTGGTGACGGTGATCGTCGACCGCTTTGTCGGCCCCTATGCCGAACAGATTCGGGTCGTGGGTGAGGCATCGAAACCCCAGGCGCTGCCTTACAAGCAGAAGATGACGCTGCTCGATGTCATGATCGAGGTCGGCGGGGTGACGGAGTTTGCCGATGGCAATGGCGCTTCCATCCTGCGCACCAGCGAGGGCAACAAACAGTACAGCGTGCGCATCAACGATCTGATCAAGAAAGGGGATGTGTCCGCCAACGTCGAGGTGCGCCCCGGTGACGTGGTGATCATCCCGCAGAGCTGGTTCTGATTTCCCGCGCACGCCCAAGGGATACACATGGAAGATCTGGTACGGCTGATTACCATCCACCTGCGCGGCATGTGGCGTTTCCGCTGGTGGGGGCTGACGCTGGCCTGGGTCGTGGGGGTGGTCGGCGGCATCGTGGTGTACGGTATCCCGGATAAATATGAATCCTCGGCCCGGGTGGAGGTCGACACCAAGTCGCTGTTGACGCCCTACCTGTCGGGGACGGCAATTGTTGATCTCAATGCGGATCAGCGGGTGATGATGGTGGGCAAAACCATGATCAGCCGCCCGCGGGTGGAGCGGCTGATCGACATGTCCGATCTCGGGCTCGGGGCCACGACGCCTGCGCAACACGAGGCCCTGATCGCTACCGTGACCAAATCCTTGCAGATTCGCGGCTCCGGGCGGGATGGCTTGTACTTTCTGACTTACACCGATACCAAGCCGGAGCGGGCGCAGCGCATGGTCAGGGAAGCGGTGGAACTCTTTGTCAAGGAGGGGCAGGAGCGCACGGCGCCTACCAATGTCGCGCCTTTTCTTGAGCAGCAAATCCGCCAGTATGAGGAAAAGCTGGCCGAATCCGAGAGTCGGCTCAAGGATTTCCGCCTGAAGTACATGTATCTGTTTGATGATGCCGGCGGGCGCGATGTGGTCGGACAGGTCGGGAAACTGAACGAAGATCTGTCCCGTGCGCAGCTTGAATCGAGCGAAGCCCGCCAGGCGCGTGATGCGTTGCAGGCGCAGCTCGCCGGTTCGCAGCGGGGCGGTACGCCGACGGTGCCAGCCGCAGTCATGGAGATCGAGGGGCGGATTACGGCGGTGCGGCGTCAGCTTGACGAGTTGCGCCAACGCTATACCGATCAACACCCGGATGTGAGCGGGGCGCAGCGCATTCTGGATGAGCTTGTGGCGCAAAAAAAGGAGGCGCTCGAGGTGTGGGAGAAAAACCCGACCCTGAGCTTGAGCGACGCGAATCCGGTGCTGGTTCAGATGAAGCTCGAGGCGGACGCCAAGGTTGCGTCCATGGAGGCGCGGGTCGCCGAATACCAGAAGCGGCTCGCCCGCTTGTCGGATCTGGTGCGTCAGCAACCGGAAGTCGATAGCGAACGGGAGCAGCTCAACCGTGATTACGACATCATCAAGAGCCAATATGAAAACCTGGTCAAGAAACGTGAGCAATACTCCGTGGGCAGCGACGCGGCCACGGTAACGTTCAGGTTGATCGACCCTCCCAGCCTGCCCACCAGACCTTCAGCGCCCAACCGCCTGCTGCTCATGCCGCTGGTGGGGCTGGCGGCGCTCGGGGTGGGGGCCGCGTTTACCTTTTTGATCAGTCAGCTCAAGCCCTCCTTCATCGATGCCCACGGCTTGCGTGAGGAGTTGGGCTTGCCGGTGCTGGGGGTGGTGTCGATGCTGTCCACGCCGGAGCGGCAGCGGCGACGCATACAGGGGCTGCTCAGCTTTGGTGGGGGCGTGGTGGGCTTTGTCATGGTGATGGCGGCTGCAACCTTGCTCGTGAATTTTCTTCAAGGTTGAGCGGGAAGCGAAATGAGCCTGATCGAAAAAGCCGTCACCCGTCTGGGACAACTCAAAAGCGCAAGCGGTGGGATGGACGCGCCCATAACCCCAGGTGCCCCAGGCGCTCACCGCAGGGTGGTTTCCATCCCCGGTGATGATGAGGTGCTGGATCGCCCCGTCTCCAGCAGGAGGTCGTTGGCCCGCGATGATGAAATCGTGGTGCCGCTGACGGATGAGGCGTTTGGGCGCGGAGCGGCCAGGGCTGCGGTGGCGTCTGCGCCCACGGCTGTGCCCCCTGCCCCCGTGGCGCAGCAGCAGGATGCGTGTGCACCGGGCGCCGCGCCGGTACGGGGTTCACGCGAGGTTGCGATCGACCTTCGGCGCCTGGTCGCCATGGGCATGGTGAATCCGGTGATGCCGCATTCGCAGATTGCCGAAGAGTTTCGCCTGATCAAGCGTCCCTTGCTGCGCAATGTGACCGCGACCGGGCCTGCGGCCATTTCCCGCAGCAATCTGATCATGGTGACGAGCGCGTTGCCGGGCGAGGGCAAGTCATTTACCGCGATCAACCTGGCCATGAGCATCGCGATGGAATTTGACTACACGGTGCTGCTGGTCGATGCGGACGTGGCGCGGCCCTCGGTGCTGAGTCGCCTGGGCCTGCGCCGCGAACGCGGGCTGATGGATATGCTCAGTGGTGAGACCAAAGATTTGAGTGATGTGCTGCTGCGCACCAATATCGACAAGCTCACCATCCTGCCGGCGGGCATGCCTCATGCGCGCGCCACCGAGATGCTGGCTGCTGACGCGATGTCAAAATTGCTGGAGCAGATCGCCAGCCGTTATTCTGATCGTATCGTCATCTTTGATTCGCCCCCCTTGCTGGTGACCACCGAGTCACGGGTGCTGGCGGCGCAGATGGGGCAAGTCGTGGTCGTGGTCGAGGCGGAGGCCACCACGCATGGCGCGATCCGGCAGGCCTTGACCACGATCGAGTCCTGCCCGGTCAAAATGCTGGTGCTGAACAAGTCCCGCGGTGAGGTGAGATCAGGCTCCTATTACGGATATGGTTACGGTTATGGAAAAAGGAGCAAAAGCAGTAAAAACAGCAAAAGCAGCGCTCATAAAGGCAAGAGCGGGAGTCAACGTGCATCCTGATCTCACGACGAAATTTCTGCGCGGGCGCTGGGGGCTGTCGTGGATTATCGCGGCGCTGCTGTTACCCGCAGGCGGGGTGTGGGCACAGGAACGCCAGACCCGCGTCACCCCGACCTTCACGACCTCCCTGACCTGGACGGATAACGTCGACGCGACCCGGCGCAAGGAGAGCGACTGGCTGCTTGAGCTGTCGCCGGGCTTGCGGGTGGAACGCGAAGGGGGCCGGATGCGCGGGCTCCTCGGCGCCCGGTTGCGCAGTGTTTTCCATGCACGGGATTCTGGCCGTAACACCACGTTTGTTGACCTCCAGGGGACGGGCTCGTTCGAAGCGGTCGAGAACAGCCTGTTCATTGATGCCGACGCCAACATCGGACGGGAAAACCGTTCCGCCTTTTCCGGGCGGGCTTATGGCGACGCCCTGAGCGTCAATAAAGACAATGAAGTCCGCAGTTGGGGCCTGGGGCCCAGATTGCAGTTCCGGGTGGGCGACGCGGCGGAAGGGGCGGTGCGTTACCGTTCGAGCTGGCTGGATAGCGGGCAGAACGGTTTCGGCAAACAGCGCCAGAATCTGTGGACGGGGCAGCTCGGCAATCCGCGCGCGACCCGCTTGCTGGGGTGGGATGTGTCGGTTCAGGATGCGCGCACCCGTTACAGTTCGAGCCGTCAGGAGACGACCCGGAAGCTCGGGCGCGCTACGCTGTACGTCAACCTGGGCCCGCAATTCCGCCTGCGTTTCACCGGCGGCCATGAGTCGGATGATTTCGGCTACGGCAGCAAGGAGCGCGGCGGCGTTTATGGCGCGGGCTTCGACTGGAATCCGACCCCGCGCACGGCCATTTCCGTACTGACCGAGGAACGTGCGTATGGCAGCGGTTACACGGCCTCTTTCCGCCATCGCACCGCGCGCACGATCTGGACGCTTGCCGCGAACCGTGATATCTCCTCTGCGCTGGATTCCATGGGTGGGGGGCTTTATCAGGATCCCCGTTTCCAGACCTACTACAACGACCCCGCGCTGGTGGCGCAATTCCCCGATCCCGTGCAGCGTGAGGCGTATATCCGCCAGATCCTGGGGTACGGCGCTGCGGGCGGCACGGCGAACTTCATCTCCAATGCGCATTTCCTCGACGAGGGCTGGCGTGCCGGAGTGACCTTGAACGGTCGACGCAGCGCCCTGACCCTGTCTGTTTATCATTCCAGGCGCAAACGCCTGTCGGCGGGAAGCGGTCTGGCGGTCACGGATGACTTTGCCCTCACCGACCGGATCGAGACGAGCGCCGTGAACGTGGCCTTTAATCACCGGCTCACGCCGCGCTCCACCTTCAACGCCGCGCTGATGCGTTCGCGCTCGGAAGGCGGCGCGGGCGCCAAACTCGATACCTGGCGCACGATGGGCAGCGTGGGCTTGACCACGCGCCTCGGGGGCAGGACGCAGGCCGGGCTGACTTATCGTTACCAGAGCAGTGATGGCGCTACCGTGGACAGCGATTATTCCGAAAACTCGGTGACAGCCGACCTGGGCTTGTCTTTCTAGGGGGGACGATGTACGAATCGTTTTTTGGCTTCACTGCCAAACCGTTTCAGCTTAATGCCGACCCGTCGTTCTTTTTTGGCAGTCGCGGGCATAAGCGGGCGATGGCTTATCTCGAATATGGTCTGCACCAGAGCGAAGGCTTCATCGTCATTACCGGTGAAGTCGGCGCGGGCAAAACCATGATCGTGCGCAGCCTGCTCGAGCGCCTGAATCCCAATCGGGTGGTGGCGGCGAATCTGGTGAGTACCCAGGTAGAGTCAGCCGATGTGCTGCGACTGGTGGCGACGGCGTTTGGTATTCAGTGCAGGGGGCTGGACAAGGCCGGATTGCTGCTCGAGCTCGAGACCTTCCTCACCCAGCTCGCCGCCGAGGGCAAGCGTGCCTTGCTGGTGGTCGACGAGGCGCAGAATCTCTCCGTCGCGGCGCTGGAAGAGTTGCGCATGTTGTCCAATTTCCAGATCAAAGATCACGCCCTGCTGCAAAGCTTTCTCGTCGGTCAGCCCGAGTTCCGCCAGATGATGCGCAGCGGGCAGATGCAGCAACTGCGCCAGCGTGTGATCGCTTCCTACCATCTGGGGCCGCTCGATGCGGGCGAGACCAAATCCTATATCGGGCATCGCCTGAAGCGGGTGGGGTGGAACAGGAACCCGCAATTCGAGTCCGCCGTGTTCAACCAGATTCATGCCTATACAGAAGGCATTCCGCGCCGGATCAACGCCTTGTGCGACCGCCTGCTGCTTGCGGTTTCGCTCGCGGAGCGTCGTGTGGTGATGGTGCAGGATGCGACGGATGTGATTGCCGAATTGCAGGAAGAATTTGCCACCAACACGCCGACGCCGGTTGCGATCAATATCAATGATCTGGCGCTGGATCGTTTGCAGGTCGGGGGGGAATTGCTCGCCGAAGCGGCCAAATTGAGCGGCAACCTCGAAACCCGGCGTCTGGAGTCGCGCATCGTCGGCGTCGAGCAGTCCATCGGCGCCACGCTGAACGTCCTGACCCAGTTGTTGCAGGCGGTGCAGCGCCAGCCGCAAGCCTCATTGCCCGCATCACAGCCCTTCCCCGAAGATCACAAGTAGAGGTCCCATGAGTTTGAATGACGCTGCGGCCACCCGGCCGATTATCTGCGTGGTCGGGGCGCGCCCCAACTACATGAAAATGGCGCCGCTCATCCGCGCTTTTGCCGCCCGTCAGCCCGCCTTGCCTGCCCTGCTGGTGCATACCGGGCAGCATTATGACCGCCTGATGAAAGATCAGCTTTTCGATGACCTCGAATTGCCCGAGCCGGATGTCAATCTTGCCGTGGGTTCGGGCTCGCATGCGGTGCAGACCGCAGAGGTGATGAAACGCTTCGAGCCGGTGATCGACGAGCATGGCGCGCGTGCCGTGCTGGTGGTGGGGGATGTCAATTCGACCCTGGCGTGCGCACTGGTCGCGGCCAAGCGCCAGATTCCGGTGATCCACGTCGAAGCCGGTCTGCGCAGCAATGATCGCACCATGCCCGAAGAGATCAACCGCATCCTCACCGACCAACTGGCCGATGTGCTCTACACCACGGAGCGCGAGGCCGCCGCCAACCTCCTGCGCGAAGGCATTGCGCAGGAGCGGATTGAATTTGTGGGCAATGTCATGATCGACAGCCTGCGCGCCAACCTCGCCAGGGCGGTTCCCGCAGCGACCTCGGTTGCCGCAGCCGGGCTGGATCCGGCCCGGATCGCCGGGGCTTACGGGGTGGTGACGCTGCATCGGCCCTCCAACGTCGATCACCCGGAGACCCTGCGCGGCATTTTGGACGCGCTGGCAGAGATCAGCCGCCGCCTGCCGTTGATCATCGCGCTCCACCCCCGCACCCGCGCCAGCCTGGAGCGCTTCGGCATGCTGGAGACGATAAACGTCCCCGGCTTCCTGATCGTGCCGCCGCAAGGCTATCTCGAAATGCTCGGCCTGATGGCAGGCGCGAAGATGGTGTTGACCGATTCCGGCGGCATTCAGGAAGAGACCACCGCGCTCGGGACGCCATGCCTGACCCTGCGCGAAAATACCGAGCGCCCGATTACCGTGGATCAAGGCACCAACACGCTGGTCGGCGTTGCGCCGCAGGCGATTCTTGCCGCTGCGGCGAACGTGCTGGAGCACGGCGGCAAGGCCGGGCGGGTGCCTGAGTACTGGGATGGTCGTTGTGCCGGGCGCATCGCGGCGCATCTCGACGGCTGGCTTGTCGCGCGGGAGCGTGCATGATCGTCAATGCGCTCACCATTGATGTCGAAGATTATTTTCAGGTCGCAGCCCTGGCGGCGCATTTCCCGCGTGAACAGTGGGATAGCGTGCCGTGCCGGGTAGAGGACAATGTCGACCGCATCCTCGCCCTGCTCGCGGCGCGGGAGGTGCACGCGACTTTTTTCATTCTGGGCTGGATTGCTGAACGCTATCCGCAAGTCGTGCGCCGGATCGCTGCGGGCGGGCACGAGATTGCCAGTCACGGCTACGGACATGAGCGCGCCAGCGCGATGACGCCGGATGCGCTGCTGGCCGATCTGGTGCATGCCAAAGCCCTGCTCGAAGATATCTCCGCCCGGAGCGTGCGCGGCTACCGGGCGCCGAGCTTCTCCATCGGCAGCGGCAACTTGTGGGCGCACGAGCTCATTGCCCAGGCGGGCTACCGTTACAGCTCGTCGGTTTACCCGGTGCGCCACGACCATTACGGCATCCCCGATGCGCCCCGTTTCCCTTATTCGCCCGTCAAGGATTTAAGCGAAATTCCGCTCACGACCGTGCGCGCCTGCGGGCGCAACTGGCCTGCGGGGGGGGGAGGCTATTTCCGTTTCCTGCCCTACGCGCTGTCGCGCTGGCAAATTGCCCGCTTCAATCGCATCGAGGGCCAGGCGGCGATTTTTTATTTTCATCCGTGGGAAATCGATCCCGAACAGCCTCGGGTAAAAGATGCGTCGGCCAAATCGCGCTTCCGGCATTATGTGAACCTCGACCGTACCGAAAACCGCCTCATCCGCCTGCTCGGCGATTTTCGCTGGGGACGGATGGACGAAGTTTTCCGCGACCAGATCTCATGAGCAGCTCAGCGCCTGACCCGGCTATCCCCTCAGGTCTCACCATCCGCACCCTGACCGCAGAAGACGCGCCGCGCTGGGATGCGTTCGTGCGCGCCACGCCCGCCGCGACCTTTTTTCACCTCTCGGCGTGGCAAGGCATCATCGGCGACGTGTTTGGCCACAAAACGTTTTTCCTGTATGCCGAAAGGAATAGCGAAATCGTTGCCGTGCTGCCGCTGGTGGAGGTTAAAAGTCTGCTCTTTGGTCATGCCCTGACGTCGTCGCCGTTTTGCGTATACGGGGGCATTGCCGCCGCGGCGGATGCCGGAGAGGCGGCGATTGCCGCGCTGGAAGCCGAGGCCGAAGTGCTCGCCAGTTGGCTGGGGGCCGGGCATCTCGAATACCGCAATCTGGCGCAACGCCATGCCGACTGGCCGCGCCAGGAGATTTACGTCACCTTTCGCAAGGAGATTCTGCCCGAGGTCGAGGCCAATATGCTCGCCATCCCGCGCAAGCAGCGTGCGATGGTGCGCAAAGGGATCAAGAACGGGCTGGTGAGCACGGTCGACCCCGATATCGAACGCTTTTTCGCCGTTTATGCCGACAATGTGCTGCGTCACGGCACCCCGGCGCTGCCGAAACATTTTTTTACCCGGCTGAAAAGCGAATTCGGTGACGGTTGCGAGGTGCTGACCATCACCGACCCGGCGGGGGAGGTGCTCTCCAGCGTGCTGAGTTTTTATTTCCGCAACGAAGTCTTGCCCTATTACGCCGGTGACTACGTCAAAGCCCGCGACCTGGCGGCCAATGACTTCAAATATTGGGAGCTGATGCGCCGTGCCTGCGAGCGCGGGTTTACGCTGTTCGATTACGGGCGCAGCAAGGTTGGAAGCGGCCCCTGGCATTTCAAGAAAAACTGGGGTTTCGAGCCGCAGCCCTTGTCCTATGAATACCGCCTGTACACGCGCCGCAGCGTGCCGCAGAACAATCCGCTGAACCCGAAATATCGCCTGTTCATCGCGCTGTGGAAACGCTTGCCCTTGCGTGTCGCCAATGCCATCGGCCCCCGCATCGTGCGCAATCTGGGGTGAACCGTGGCTGATACGCGCGCACCGCTGCTTTATCTGACCCACCGCATTCCCTATCCGCCCAACAAGGGCGACAAGGTGCGCTCGTTCAACATCCTGCGCCAGTTGGCGCGCACGCATCGGGTGTTGCTGGGCACCTTCATCGACCAGCCTGGGGACGCGCAACATGTCGACACCCTGAGGCAATGGTGTGAAGCGGTGTACGCGGTGCGCCTGCATCCGCGCTGGCAGAAGTTGGCAAGTTTGCGCGGGCTGCTGGGGGGAGAGGCTTTGAGCCTGCCTTATTACCGCGACCGCCGTCTGGCGCGGTGGGTGAGCGCCGTTGTCGCCCGCGAGCGGATTCAGGCAGGCGTGGTGTTTTCCGGGCCGATGGCGCAATACTTCGAGTTGCCCGGACTTGATCGACTTTCGCGCAAGATCGTCGATTTTTGTGATGTGGATTCCGCCAAATGGACGCAGTACGCCGCCGGGCGTCACGGCCCACTGGCCTGGCTCTATCGGCGCGAAGGGGAAAAGCTGCTTGCCTTTGAGCGCCGCGCCGCCGCCAACAGTGACGCCAGCCTCTTCGTCACCGCAGCCGAAGCCGCGCTGTTCCAGGCGAGTGCACCGGATGCGGCCAGGCTGGGCGTGATGCAAAACGGTGTCGACGCCGATTATTTTTCTCCCGCGCATGTGCTGCCTGACCCTTATCCGCCGGGAGGGCCAGTGCTGGTGTTTACCGGGGCGATGGATTATTGGCCCAATATTGATGCGGTGAGCGCCTTCGTGGCCGATGTCTTGCCCCTGATCCGTCGCCGGCGGCCCGATGTCCGGTTCTGGATTGTGGGCATGAACCCCGCTCCGGCAGTCGGGGCGCTGGCGGGGGAAGGGGTGGTCGTCACCGGCAGCGTGCCCGATGTGCGGCCTTATCTGGCCCATGCCACCGTGGTCGTGGCGCCGCTGCGCATTGCCCGTGGCATCCAGAACAAGGTGCTGGAGGCGATGGCGATGGCGCGACCGGTGGTGGTGGCAAGCGCGGCGGCGGCGGGCCTTGCGGCACGGGCGGGGGAGGAGTGCGAAATAGTGGATAATGCAGAATTTGCGTGCGCAACGCTGCGTTTGCTCGATGACGAAGCGATGCGGGTGCAGATGGGACAACAGGCGCGCCACGGTGTCGTTGAACGTCACAGTTGGCGGAGCCATCTCGCCGTGCTCGATCATTTGCTGGAATGAACAAAGTCGATCTCGCCTCCCCCCCCTCCCTTTTGCTGGCGCCGTCCCGCAGCGCGGCCTGGTTCGTGCCGCCGGGCTTCAGTCTGGTTGCGCTGACGCTGCTCGGCGTTCTGTTGTGGAACCTTGCGCTGTTCTGGCGCACTGCGGGGGAAATTGCCTGGATCTGGTGGCGCTCTGACACCTTTGCCCACGGCCTGGTGGTGCTGCCGGTGTTTGCCTGGCTGGTGTGGCGCAAGCGTGAGGCGATTGGCGACCTGCGTCCGCAGCCGCTGCCCTGGCTGGCCCTGCCGCTGGCGGGGGCGGGGTTCATGTGGCTGCTCGGGGAGGTGGCGCTGGTCGCGGCGGCGGCGCACACCGGGTTTGTGCTGATGGTCGTGACCGGCATGGTGGCGGCGCTGGGCTGGCGGCTGGCGCGGGTGCTGCTCTTCCCCCTCGCTTTTCTGTTTTTCGGTCTGCCGGTAGGGGAATTTCTCCTGCCGGGGCTGATGCGGATGACGGCTGATTTCACCGTGTTTTCACTGCGCCTCGTCGGCGTGCCGGTGTATCAGGAAGGGCTGCAATTCGTGATTCCGAACGGGCGCTGGTCGGTGGTGGAAGCCTGCTCCGGCATTCGTTATTTGATCGCGTCGCTGATGTTGGGCGCGCTTTACGCCTGGCTCAATTACACCCGACTCAAAAAACGGCTGGCTTTCATGCTGGTGGCGCTGCTGGCGCCGGTGCTGGCGAACTGGCTGCGCGCCTGGATGATCGTGATGCTGGGGTATTGGTCGGACAACACCCTGGCTGCCGGTGTCGACCACCTGATTTACGGTTGGGTGTTTTTTGGCCTCGTGATTCTGTGCATGTTCATGATCGGGCAACGCTGGGTCGATGTCGTACCCGTTGTCCAGGCTGCCGCCCCCGCACTTGATTCGAGCGCGGGAACTTCCGCGTCAGTGCGGTGGGCAAAATTGGCGCCGCTGGCGCTGGTGAGCGTGGCGCTCGTCCTGGCTCATGGCGGGCTGGTGCGCGAGGGTGGCCCGTTTACGGTGGATTACGCTTTGTTCGCGCCGGGGGCAGGATGGACGGAAGAGAATGCGGAGGCAATCCCGTATCGCGCCCACTATGCGGGCAGTCGCGGGGAGGCGGTCGCGGCCTATGGCGCTGCGGATGGCAATGTCGTGCTGCTGCAAACCGCTTATTACGCCGCTCAGGGCGAGGGGGCGAACCTGGTGACCTGGGGCAACGGTTTTGTCGCCGGGGATGATCCGAATCGCTCGGCCTTTTTGCGCCAGACGGAAACGGAGAGTGCACTGGGGACGGTGACGAGCGCACGCCTGAAAGTGGGTGAGCGCGTTTTTCAGTTGTGGCGCTGGTATGTGGTGGGCGGTAAAGTTGTGAGCCGTGACTGGGAATTCAAACTGCGTCTGGCGCTCGAACGGCTGGCAGGACGGGGAGATGCGGCGATGGTGTTTGTGCTGGCAAGCCCCGAGAACGGGCTCGAAGACGATGGCGGCGAGCGCAGCGCCACCGCGCGGCTGGGCCGCTTTGTGGCGGATCACGCGCTGGCGCTGGATGGTGTTTTTGCTGCCGTGGCAGCGAAGGGGGCGCCATGAGAGCGGATGCCATGGAAAGTGACGTCAATGAGGACACCGCAACCCGGGCCAAACCCCTGGTCATGCATATTGTTGCCCGGCTGGAAGCCGACAGCGACGGCGGCAATGAAGTGGTCGAGCTGATCGAGGCCATGGACAGGACGCACTTCCGTCATATGGTGGTTGCGCTCGCCGGATGTGATCCGGCGCTTGCCCGGCGCCTTGCCCGCTGTGGCGCACGCTGTATACCATTGCATTATCGGCCATGGCTGAGGGTGAAGGTTCTGTTCGACCTGTATCGAGTCTTTCGCCTGTTCCCGCCGGCGATCGTGCAGGTCAAAGACCGTGCGGCGATAGCGCTCATTCCCGCCGTGATGGCCCACGGCCCGGTGCGGCTCCACTGCGTCGATGATGTCGATATGCCCGAGATGGATGGTTTGCCCTGGAATACCTGGCTGCATTTCCGCTTTTATCAGTTGTTTGCGCAGCAATATGTAACCAGCTCAGGGCGGGTGCGGGGCGGACTGGAACAGGATGCGGGAATCGTGCCGCAGCGCATCAAGCTCATTCGCACCGGGGTGGATAGCGGGCGTTTTCATCCGGCGCAAGGCGGGCGCGAATCATATGTCGGCTCGCCGTTCAATTCATCCCGTCTCATCGTGATCGGGAGCGTTGGTGCGCTGGATTACGCCCATGACCCCCTGCGCCTGATCCGCGCTTTTGCCCGCGCCAAGCGGATGTTCGGCGACTATGGCGCCCGTTTGCGCCTGGTGATTGCGGGGGATGGCCCCTTGCGCAGGGAGCTTGAATTCCTCATCGACCGGGGCGGGCTGAGCGACAGGATCTGGCTGGTCGACGGAAAGTTTGAGCTGCCCGCGCTGTTGCGCTCCTTCGATTTTTTTGCCGTGTGCTCGCGCGGCGCCGACATCAGCACGACCGTGCTCGCGGCCATGGCCTCCGGTTTGGCCGTGGTGGTGACCAGGGGCGGCGTCCAGGATGAGCTGATGAAGGAGGGGGAAACCGGTCTGCTGGTTCCCGCCGAGACCCACGAAGTCGCCCAGGCGCTGGCGCAGCTCGCGGTGGATACCGGGCTGCGCCTGCGTCTGGGCCAGGCGGCACGGGAGCGCGTGGGAAAACACTTCGATCTTCATGACCGGGGGTGCTTGTATACCGATTTTTACCACCATTGCTTCAATGCCAACGGAATCATCCGGGAGCAGGAAAGTGAGCTGCCCGCGACGAGCGCGGCGGGGCTGCCCCTGGGAGATGAGGATATTCAGCGTGCGTTCTCCCATGTTGCGCGGCTGCGGGAAAAGCGGGGGTGGATGGATGGAGATGAGCCGGAGAACGGGGGAGAAAGGTGAGGGGAGGGCCAGGTCGGCGGCATATCCTGCACTGCGTCTACAGCTTCGACACCGGCGGACTCGAACATCTTGTCGTGGCGCTCATCAACCGCTTGCCGGTGGAGGGCTTCGAGCATACGGTGCTGGCGCTGACCAGAATCGGCAACTGCCGGGCGCTCATCGAGCGTGATGACGTCAGGCTGATTGCGCTCGACAAACCGGCGGGGCATGCCTTGCGGCTCTACCCGCGCATTTTCTCCTTACTGCGCCAGCTTGCGCCCGATGTGGTGCACAGTTGCAATATGGCGGCGCTCGAAGTTGCGCCGCTGGCCTGGCTGGCGGGGGTCAGAAGGTATGTTCATGCCGAGCACGGCTGGGATATGAACGATCTGGGGGGCTCCAATCCGCGCTACCTGCGCCTGCGTCGTTTTTACCGCCGCTTCGTTGACCACCAGATCGCCGTGTCAGCCAATATTCGTGACTACCTGACGCAGCGGGTGGGGATCAGGCCCGAACACGTCTCACTGATCAATAACGGCGTCGAGCTGGAGGTGTATGCGCCGCGCACCGGGCTGTCCATGCCGCCAGATTGTCCGTTCGAGCCGGGGCGGCATCGCCTGATTGGCACGGTTGGACGGTTTGCCACGGTCAAGAATCAGGTCTTTCTCGCACGCGCCTTTGCCCGTGCGGTCACGAGCGGGGCGCCGGGAGCGGAGGATCTGCGCCTGATTATCGTCGGAGAGGGCGAAAAGCGCGGCGAGATCGAAGCCGAGCTGCGCGCCGGGGGCGTGTTGGAGCGGGCGTGGCTGCCGGGCGTGCGTGATGATGTTCCCCGGATTTTGCCCGGTCTCGACTGCTTCGTGCTGCCCTCGTATTCCGAGGGCACCTCGCTCGCCATTCAGGAGGCCATGGCGTGCGGCTTGCCGGTGCTCGCCACCGCTGTGGGAGGCACCCCGGATCTGGTGACGGAAGGCGAGAGCGGATTTCTCGTGCGTCCTGACGATGATGTCGCGCTGGCCGGGCGTATCGTGCAGTTGGCGGCAGCGCCGGAATTGTGCGCTACCATGGGTGCGCGGGCGCGGCGGCGGGCTGAGCGCGATTTTGATATCCGGCGCACGATCGGGCGCTATGGCGAACTGTTTAATCAATAGAACATGGCAAATAACGGGATGATCGAGACAGGAAGACTGCATGTGCGGCATTGACGGTTTGTTTGATCTTCGTGGACAGCGCGATTTTGATCGCGCCCTGATTGAACGCATCAATAATGTCCAGCGCCATCGTGGCCCGGATGAAGCCGGGGTGTTCCTGGCGCCGGGGGTGGCGCTCGGCCACCGCCGCTTGTCGATCATCGACCTTGCCACGGGACAACAGCCGCTGTTTAACGAAGATGGCAGCGTGGCGGTGGTGTTTAACGGTGAAATCTACAATTTCCACGCGCTGGTGGCTGAACTCGAAGCGCTGGGTCATGTGTTTCATACCCGCAGCGACACCGAAGTCATCGTTCATGCCTGGGAGGCATGGGGTGAAGTCTGCGTGCGCTGTTTTCGCGGCATGTTTGCGTTTGCGCTGTGGGATCGCAACCGTCAAACCCTGTTTCTCGCCCGCGATCATCTCGGGGTCAAGCCGCTGCACTATGCGGTGCTGGACGATGGCTCGCTGATTTTTGGCTCCGAACTCAAGGCGCTGTTGCAGCACCCCGGACTCAAACGCGAGATCGACCCGCTGGCGGTGGAAGACTATTTTGCCTTCGGCTATGTGCCCGAGCCGCGCACCATCTTTGCACAGGCCAGAAAATTGGCGCCGGGGCACACGCTGTGTGTGCGTCGCGGGCAGCCGGTTCCGGAGCCGCATGCGTATTGGGAACTCAAATTCTCGCTCGATAATCCGCTCCCTCTCGATGATGTGGCCGATGATTTCAGCGAGCGTTTCCGCGAGGCGGTCAAGCTGCGCATGGTGGCGGAGGTACCGCTGGGCGCTTTCCTGTCGGGCGGGGTTGATTCCAGCGCGGTGGTTGCCACCATGGCGGGTTTGTCCGACGCGCCGGTGAATACCTGCTCGATCGCGGTTGATGATCCAAAATTCAATGAAGCCGGATTTGCCCGCATGGTGGCGGAGCGTTATCACACCCATCATCTCGTCGAGACGGTGAAATCCGATGATTTCGATCTGCTCGACACCCTGACCGGGCTTTACGACGAACCATTTGCCGACAGCTCGGCGATCCCGACTTACCGGGTGTGCCAGTTGGCGCGCAAACGGGTGACGGTGGCGCTGTCGGGCGATGGCGGCGACGAGAGCCTGGGCGGATATCGACGCTATCGCATGCACTTGATGGAACAGCGGCTGCGCTCGCGCTTGCCCTTGAATGTGCGCCAGGCCTTGTTCGGGTTTCTGGGCCGGGTTTATCCCAAAGCCGATTGGGCGCCGCGGGTGTTCCGCGCCAAAACCACCTTTCAGGCGCTGGCCAGAGATGAGGTAGACGCTTATTTCCATTCCGTGTCCGTCCTCAGCGATGACATGCGCCAGCAATTGTTCTCCCCCGGGTTCCGCCGCGAATTGAATGGCTATCAGGCGGTTGAGGTCTTCCACCACCATGCCCGCCAGGCGCAAACGGATGATCCGCTGGCGCTGATTCAATATCTGGACATCAAAACCTGGCTGGTCGGTGACATCAATACCAAGGTCGACCGCGCCAGCATGGCGCACTCGCTGGAAGTGCGCGCGCCCTTACTTGATTACAAATTGATCGAGTGGCTGGCGGCGCTGCCCTCTGCGCTCAAGATTCACGGCAATGAAGGTAAATATCTGTTCAAAAAAGTGATGGAACCGCTGCTGCCCGATGAGGTGCTTTATCGGCCCAAAATGGGCTTTTCGGTGCCGCTCGCACGCTGGTTCCGTGGCCCGCTGCGGCAACGGGTGCGCGAGTCCGTGCTCGGCGAAACCCTCGCCGCGACGGGGATTTTTGCCCCCGTTTATCTGCGCCATCTCGTGGAAGCCCATCAATCCGGCGCACGCGATTACAGCGCGCCCTTGTGGAGCCTCTTGATGTTTGAAGCCTTTCTGCGCCGACTCCAGACCCTCCAACCCGGCTAATCCGGACTTGATACGACATGCGCATCCTGCATATTCTCGACCACTCGATTCCGCTCCACAGCGGCTACACCTTCCGCACCGAAGCCCTCCTGCGCGAGCAACGCGCCTGCGGCTGGGAAACCCTGCACCTGACTTCACCCAAACAGGGGCCGACTGCCGAAGTGGTGGAAAACGTCGACGGGCTGACGTTCTATCGCACCCCGGCGCCGCCCGCGGGGATGGTCGGGATCAACGAATGGCGTCAGATCAAGGCCACCTACAAAAACCTGATCGAGCTTGCCGCCCGGCACCGACCCGACATCCTCCATGCCCATTCCCCGGTGCTGAACGCGATCCCGGCGCTGTGGGTGGGGCAAAAACTGGGTATCCCGGTGGTGTATGAAGTGCGGGCGTTCTGGGAAGATGCGGCGGTCGACCATGGCACCACCACCGCCGGCAGCCTGCGTTACCGCCTGACCCAGCGCATCGAGACTGAAATCATGCGCCGGGTGGCGCACGTGTTTACGATCTGCGAGGGTTTGAGACAGGATATCGTCGGTCGTGGCATCGCGGCAGAGCGGGTGACGGTCATCCCCAATGGTGTTGACATCAAGAATTTCCAGCTCTCCGGCAAAGCCGACCCCGCGCTGCGCCACCAACTGGGGCTGGATGAGGCGACGGTCATCGGTTTCGTGGGCTCGTTTTACGCCTACGAGGGGCTCGACCTGCTGCTCGACGCGGTGCCGCGTCTGCTGGGGCAGTTTCCCGCCCTGCGCGTCCTGCTCGTCGGCGGCGGGCCGCAGGAAGAAAATCTCAAGGCGCAGGCGGCAAAGCTGGGCGTGGCCGACAAGGTGGTGTTCACGGGCCGCGTGCCGCACGGCGAGGTCAGCCGCTATTACGACCAGATCGACCTGCTCGCCTATCCGCGCCACTCGATGCGCCTCACCGAGCTGGTGACGCCGCTGAAACCGCTCGAAGCGATGGCGCAGGGGCGTGTGTTCGTCGCCTCCGATGTCGGCGGGCACCATGAGCTGATCCGCGATGGCGAAACCGGGCGTCTGTTCCAGGCTGGCAGTGTGGAGGCGCTGGTCAGCGTCGTCAGCGACATGCTCGAACACCGCGGGCGCTGGCGTGCGATGGGCAAGGCCGGACGCCATTTCGTGGAGAAGGAGCGCAACTGGAAGCGCAGCGTCGCGGCGTATGCGCCGGTTTATGCGCATTTTGCCGGTGCGAAAATCAAGCGGTGAGCGGTGATATGGCGACATTACCTGGCCCCCATATCGGCGTATTGAGCAGCCTGTTCCCGAGCAGCATCCAGCCCGGCGCGGGGCTGTTCATCCGCGAGCGCATGTTTCGTGTCGCTCGCCGTTTGCCGCTCTCGGTCGTCGCGCCCACGCCCTGGTTTCCATTTCAACAACTGTTGCGATGCTGGAAGCCACATTTCCGCCCTGGCGCACCGGCGTATGAGGAGCAACAGGGCATTCCGGTGTGGTATCCCCGGTTTCTGTCGCTGCCGGGCGTGCTCAAGCAGTGGGACGGACGTGCAATGGCGCATGCGGCTTACCCCAGGTTTGCCGCGTTGCGCCGCGCCGGTCGGCTTGACCTGATCGACGCCCATTTTGCTTACCCTGATGGCTATGCCGCGATGCTGTTGGGACGACGTTTGAACGTGCCTGTCACGATTACTTTGCGCGGGAACGAAGAGGGTCGCATGCGTGATCCCCGGCTGGCGCCAAAGTTGCGCGCTGCGTTAATGGGCGCAACAAGGGTATTTGCCGTGGCGGACTCACTCCGCCAGATCGCACTTGAATCAGGCGTACCGGAAGAAAGAACCGAGGTGATTGGCAACGGTGTCGACGCTGAACGTTTTCGTCCCCGTGATCGTAATGCCGCTCGCACGGCACTGGGTTTGCCACTGGATGCTCCGGTGCTGATATCGGTGGGCTGGCTGGTCGAGGGAAAAGGCTTTCACCGGGTCATTGAGGTGTTACCCGCGCTGCGCCGTCGCTGGCCCAAGCTGGTTTACCTGATTATCGGAGCGGGCAATGCGGTAGGGGACAAGCGCGCCGAGCTTGAAGCCCAGGCCGAGCGTCTGGGCGTGAGCGATGCGGTACGTTTCCTGGGTGCGTTGCCGCCCGATGAGCTGTCCGGGCCTTTGTCGGCTGCCGATGTGTTCGTGCTCGCTACACGCAGAGAAGGTTGGGCCAATGTATTTCTTGAGGCGATGGCTTGCGGCCTGCCGGTGGTCACTACCGATGTCGGTGGCAACCGGGAGGTCGTTTGTCGTCCGGAGTTGGGTGAAATCGTTCCCTTCGGGGAGCCGCAGGCGCTGGAAGCCGCCATTGAGCGGGCGTTGTCTCAGCCGTGGGATCGTGCGACCATCCGGCAATATGCAGAAGCCAATAGCTGGGACGGGAGGGTTGAACGTTTGTGCCAGGTCTTCTCCGAATTAACCGAACAAACAACACGGAACTGATGGCAAAACCTCATGCGTGATCTTCTGGTGATGGGAATCATTGTCTCTACTGCCCTCATGGCGCTGCGACGGCCATGGATCGGGGTGATGTTGTGGACATGGATCAGCCTGATGAATCCGCATCGCTATTGCTACGGTTTTGCCTTTTCGGCGCCGGTGGCGGCAATCGCTGCAGGCTCAGTTCTGCTGGGCTTGATGATGACCAAGGAGCGGGAGAACCCGTTCAAAGGGAAGCCTGTCAGTTGGATGCTTGCATTTGCGCTTTGGATGACTGTGTCATGGGCGATGGGTTACGGCATGCAGAGTAGCGATCCGGTGATATTGAGCAGGGATTATGATCTTTGGAACCGGGTGATGAAAATATTTTTCATGCTCCTGGTGACGCTGGCGCTGCTCCACAAGCGGTTTCATATCATCGCTTTCGCCTGGGTTACGGCAATGTCACTGGCGATCATTGGTGCAAAGGGCGGGATATTCACCATTGCGCATGGGGGAAGCTATCACGTATATGGCCCGCCCGGAAGCATGGTAGAAGATAATAATGACTTCGCCTTGGCATTGGTGATGCTCATTCCCTTGTTGCATTTCTTGCAATTGCAGCTCAAACAGGGCTGGGGGCGACATGTGATGAGCATCCTCATGTTGCTGTGTGCGACCTCGGCCTTGGGCAGCCAGTCGCGGGGCGGGATGTTGGCGTTGTCGGCAATGGGGGTGGTGATGTGGTGGCGTAGTCCTCGCAAAGGAAGCACGGCCATCGCGCTGTTAGCGGTCTTGGTATTGATTTTGCCGATGATGCCGGATGCGTGGTGGGAGCGCATGAACACGATTCAATCCTATGAGGAAGATGGCTCGGCCATGGGGCGGATCAGAGCCTGGAAAGTTGCGACGGAAGTTGCTCTGCACCATATTTTTGGTGCGGGAATGTATTTTCAGCATGAGATTATTTTTGGGATGTGGGACGTTGATCAGGGGCATGTGCTTGCAGCTCACAGTATTTATTTCCAGATTCTTGGTAATCATGGGTTCATCGGTCTTTTTCTGTATTTAATGATTGGTGTGTATACTTTCCGCTCCGCAGGGTGGTTACGCAAACATGCCCGAGGCATCCCGCAAGCACAATGGGCGGCACACTTGGGTTCCATGATGCAAGTCAGCATGGTAGGCTTTACGGTGGGTGGTGCTTTTTTATCCATGGCGTATTATGATTTGCAATTCAATTTCATGGTAATGGTTGTGCTTGCCCGGCGCTGGGTCGAGACCAAAGGCTGGGAATTTGAACCGGCAATGGGTTTTCTGGAGTATTGCGGTTGGCGCAGCAAGAAAAAGCGCCCGCACGCGGATCCGGAGCAAACTGCTACATTGGCGAAAGCGGGGAGCTAGATGCTGAAGTCCATGCTGAGTCTGGCCTCTCCTCAAGGGCATCATGGCCGCTTGTCAGTGCTTATTTTTCATCGCGTATTGGCGGCGCCTGATCCTCTCCTGCCGGATGAGCCGGATGTGGTGCGCTTTGATGTATTGATGCGCTGGGTTTCCAGGTGGTTCAATGTGCTGCCACTCGATCAAGCCGTTGCGGCCCTGCGTGCGGGAACGTTGCCGCCGCGAGCGGCGTCGATTACCTTTGATGATGGTTATGCTAACGGATACCAACTGGCCCTTCCGATCCTTCAGCGTTACCAGCTATCGGCGACTTTTTTTGTCGCCACGGCCAATCTGGATGGCGGTTTGATGTGGAACGACAGGCTGATTGAAGCAGTACGTCATGCGCCTGGCCCCTGGCTGGACACGGGGGTGGAAGGGATAGGCACAGTGCGCGTGGGCTCGCTTGAGGAAAAGCGTGCATTACTGGCTCCTCTGCTTCAAACCGTGGCCCTGTTGCCATTACCGGAGCGCAGCGAAATTGTGACGCGCCTGGTTGCCGTCAGCGGTGTGGTGTTGCCGCAGGAAATGATGTTCAATGCAACGCAGGTGCGCGCCATGCGCGCAGCGGACATGCTGATCGGCGCACATACAGTCAATCACCCTTGCCTGCGCGCTTGTGCAGATGACGAGGCTGAGTTTGAGATCAGGGAAGGTCGTGCACGACTTGAGGCGATCATTGATGAGCCGGTAAAACTGTTTGCCTATCCCTATGGCAAACCGGGAAAAGATTACGATAGCCGTCACGTTGCAATGGTGAAAAAACTTGGCTTTGAAGCGGCCTTTTCAACATGCTGGGGAAGTAATTCAGCGTCTGCGGATGCCTGCCAGTTAATGCGCTTTACCCCGTGGGATCGTAACCGCTGGCGTTTTGGATTGCGTATGTTGGGAAATCTTTTCCAAACTGAACCCAGAGTTACCATTGGAGGTGCTTCGTGAAACCCGCTGCTCAATCCGGCGTCTCAGTGGTGATTCCCACCTTCAACCGTCGGGACATGGTAGTGGATGCCATTGACTCGGTGCTCACGCAAGGCTCCGATGGTTTGGGGTGCGAAGTAATTGTTGTCGACGATCACTCGACGGATGACACCGTGGCTGCGCTCGGCGAACGTTATGGGAATGACGTGCGCGTGAGGGTGCTCACCAATACTCGCACCAAGGGCCCTGCGGGGGCACGCAATACGGGCATTCTCTCGGCACGCTTTCCCTTTGTGGCTTTTCTCGACTCGGATGATATTTACTTGCCGGGGCACCTTGAAGCGGCGCTGGATGTGTTTGTTCAGCATCCGGAGGTCGGTATTGTTTTTGGCGTGATGAGTGCCGAGCGAGACGGCGAGGCTATTGTCCATCTGACGCCGGTTTTCGAGAAGAATATCGCGTGCGCGCCGCGCGTTGCAGAAGATGATAAGAGCATTGTCATGTCATCCGGATTTTTCGCGCACTTGCTTGAAGCAGGATGTTATTTCGGACTTCCTACGGTGGTGATGCGCACGGAGCATAGTAGAATGCTGATGACAGAGTCTTTGAAAAGTTCGGAAGATTTCGAATTTTGGGTGCGTCAGGCTCTTAGCGGAAGTGTGTTTGCCTGCCTGAAAGCACCACAGGTCTGTGTACGTCGCCATAATGAAAACCTTTCTTCGAGTTCCGTCGAACGGGTGACGCTTAACCACATTGAGGCTTGCCGTTTAACGCTAGGTCGTACCGGAGTGAAGCGTCTTGAGCGGGGCATCCTCCATTCGAGAATGGCCAGGGCGTACTTCGATCTGGCTTGGCATTATCGTAAAAACGGCTGCTTTCAGCAAGCCCTGTTGTCTCACTGGAATTCCATGCGTCACGGATGGATATGGCGGAATTTTCTTGTGATGCCAAAATTGCTTGAGGTATTTTGGAACCATCATGAATAAAATCCTCATGACCGCTTTTCACTTTCCGCCGCAGGCTGGTAGTAGCGGGGTGTTGCGTACGCTCAATTTTGTGAAATACCTCCCGGAGCATGGCTGGCAGCCGACAGTGCTGAGTGCGCATCCGCGTGCCTATACGCAGACGCGGGCAGATCTGTTGTCGGCGATTCCGGAGCGTGTCAAAGTCATCCGTGCCCAAGCGCTGGATGCCGGTCGTCATCTCAGTATCTTGGGGAAATACCCGCGCATCTTTGCCCTGCCTGATCGCTGGGCCACCTGGTGGTTTGATGCCGTGCGTCAGGGCAAGGCCGAGATACGCCGATCATGTCCCGATCTGATCTGGAGTACCTATCCTGTCTCTACGGCGCATCTGGTCGGTCTGTCGCTGGCGCGCGCAAGCGGTCGTCCATGGATTGCAGACTTTCGTGACCCGATGGTCAATGGCAACTATCCGGGTGATCTTTTGCAACGGCGTGTCTGGGCCGCCATCGAGGCGCGGGTGCTGCGTGAGACCGCTGTGTGCGTGTTTACGACAGAGAACGCAGCGCAAACCTATCGTGAGCGGTATCCGGCGGCGGCGGATAAATGTGTGGTGATCGCCAACGGTTACGATGAGGCGGCTTTTACGGATGTCCGTCCAGCGCGGCCGGGGGTGGAGCCTGACACCTTGCTGTTGCTCCACAGCGGCGCCATCTATCCGCAAGATCGAAACCCCGGCCCATTCTTCGCGGCAGTTCGTGGGCTACTGGAAGCGCGTGTGCTCGATCCTGCCCGCCTGTGCATTCGCTTTCGTGCGACCGGGCATGACGATGAAGTGCGTGCAGCCGTGCATGCGCACGGTCTCGAAGCGGTCGTCGACATTGCTCCGCCGGTTCCGTACAGCGATGCGCTCTCCGAGATGATGGGAGCCGATGGCCTGCTGGTGTTTCAGGGCAGCGCCTTCAATACTCAAATCCCGGCCAAGATCTACGAGTATTTGCGTGCCGGGCGTCCCATCCTCGCGCTGGTCGACCCGAGTGGCAACACGGCGAAAACCCTGTCGCTGTTCGATGCGGTGATGGAGGCAGACATCACGGACGAAGCCGCCATCGGGCGAGGGCTGGTCGAGTGGCTCGCACAAATGGATTTGCCTGACCTGCCGTCCTGGCTTGAAAAGAATCAACAAGCCGTTCTTCGCTCGTACTCAAGAGCCTCGCAGGCCGCCGTTTTGGCGGGGATTTGTACGGATGTCGCGGCGCGGTCATGACCAGATGGTGATATGTATTTTTACTTGACATTTGCTGGTTGTGTAATAACATGTTATTACATGCTTAACAGGGGCCAACGATGTCACACACCTTCACTACCCGCCAATTTCGCGCCGGAAACTCGCTGGCTGTCCGCATCCCGGCGAGCATGGCGTTTCCTCAGCATACGGAGCTTGTTGTTACCCGGGAAGGGGGGCGGATCATTGTTGAGCCAAAGGAGGAAACCCTGGGTGATCTTCCAGCCCTGTTTGCCGCCCTCAAACCTTACTTCAACGGAGACGGGGAGCGCCCGGGATTTGTAGAAGCCGAGAGGGATTGGTGATGCTCAAATACATGCTTGATACGAATATCTGCATCTACCTGATTCGGGAGAAACCGCCTTCCGTGATTGAGAAATTCGCCACGCTGCGGAAAGGAGAAATCGCCATCAGCGCCGTTACCTGGGGGGAATTGTGCTGCGGCTTGAATACCAAAAACAGTCAAGCTCAAATGGACGCGCTGCTGGCCAAGCTCGAACCTGTCGCCTACGATAATGATGCGGCTTACGCTTTCGGGATGCTCTCACAGCGTTTTCCGGACAGGAGAAGCAGCTTCGACAGAATGATTGCTGCACATGCAATTTCGTTGGGTGTTACGCTGGTGACCAATAACACAGCCGATTTTGATCTCTACCAAGACGCTGGCCTCAGGCTTGAAAACTGGGTTACGGTGCCGGATGCATGAAGCAGGCGTGTGAAATTGACCTGGATGATGCAGGCAACAGACTGTGCCGCCTGATCTACCGTCCTGGCTGACGCAGGAGTTCGCCGTACCTGAGGTGGGCATCAATGCCTGTTTCTGGAGGCATGTACCAGATCAAGGAAATAGGCCCAATACCGGCGCGAAAGCGCGACGAGTAATCCAGCATAGAGAATCGCGCCGAGTGTCACGAATATCGCCAGGCGGAGCGCGACGTTCATCGACTGGACAAACGATACTTCGCGTAAGAGCGATATGGCGCACCACATCAGGACTGAAGCGGTGATCGGACTCCACAGGACGTACAGCACAGACGATAGTCCCAGACCGATGAGCCGCAGCGCTGCCCGGAAAATAACGACGTAATACAGCGCATTTGCTGTGATGGCTCCCGCTGTAACATTGAGCCCGTAGGGGAGCGCCAGCCAGATTGATGTGACGAGCAGCAATGTCTGGACAAGATTGTAACGAAAGATCAGGCCGACTTTATTCTTTAGATAGAAGAGATTGGGTGAGATGGCCGTAGAGGCAGAGATGGCGATGTTGATCCCCAAGAGGGTCACGATGGGAATCATTGCCAACCATTTCTCACCGTAAAGGATGGGAACGATCTCTTCTGCCGTTGCAGAAATGCCGAAACCTGTCGGGAAAAAGATCGCGGCGAGGATGCTCGAACTCTTGAGGAATGAGCTTTGCAAACGCGGGGTGTCGTTTTGCAGGGAAGACAATGCCGGGAAAAGTACGCGTTGCAGTGGCCAGGCCAACCTGCTGCGTACTTCGTCTGTGAGCGAACGTGCGTTTCTATAGACCCCGACATCCGTTTTGCCAAATGCTTTGCCGATCAGGAAAATGTCGACGTTTGTACACATGTAAGAGAGGATGGCATTGCCCAGATAGTTGCTGCCTGTATGCCATGTTGTGCGTAGATACGGCGTCGAGAAGCGCCAGCGTGGACGGTAGTCTACGATGGCAATCAGAAACACTGTTTTTACGACAGCACCGGAAAGTGAACCGGCAACCAGGCTCCAGACCCCGAACCCGAGCAGGGCGCAAGTGACGGCGATGACCGCGCTCAGGATCATTGACAGCAACTGGATGAAAACGGTCGTATGAAAACGCATCAGACGTGTCAGGATGGCTTCATATACCGTGCCCAGGCTGGCGACGACGAAATTCACGAATAGTACACGCAAGAGTGTTCCAACAAAATCATCGCCATACAGTTGGGCGGCTGCGAAAGACAATATGAACACTACCAGCGCCAGCATGCAGCCGATACCCAGCGATGTCCAGAAAATGGTATCAAGATGGATGCGGGCAATACGACGGTGTTGAACCAGGATGTTGGTCAGTCCAAAAGAGCCCAGCATGGCAGCAAATTCGGTGATCACCGCTGCCATGGCGATATAGCCGAAATCACTTTTCTCCAGAAGCCGAGCCAGAATGGACATCTGGCCGAGGGTCAGGAACGTGCGTAGCGCGATGCCGAGAAACGTCAAGCTGGCTCCGGTGACGGCACGCTGCGTCAGCTTGTCCGTGCTGAGCACGAGCGCGCTACGGACGAGCACATGACGAGCGTCGTGACGGTTGAAACTCATGCGAACCCCGATCAGCGCACGCTGGTGTTGCCGAATCCGCCCTCACCGCGCACGCAGGCGATCAGGAAATAGCGTTCCGTGATTGAGAAAAAAAGCGAACGTCGAACCGAACTCATGGGGCAGGCAATACCTCAAACCAGCACTTCTGTCACGGGCGGATGGCCCAGGAATGCTTGCGGGCTGGCCGTGGCGCCGTAGGCGCCGGACTGGAAGATTACCACCAGATCGCCGGTTTCCGCGTGGGGAAGCTGGATGCGTTGGGCGAGGACGTCCAGCGGGGTGCATAGCGGGCCGACGAGGGTGACGGTCTCCGTCGGGGGTTCGTGCATGCGCTTGCCGATGGCGACGGGGTAGTTTTTGCGCAAGACCTGGCCGAAATTGCCTGACGCGGGCAGGTGTTGATGCAGGCCGCCGTCGGTGACGAGGAAGATCTGGTCGTGGGAGATTTTGCGGTCGAGCACGCGGCAGACGTAGATTCCGGCTTCACCGACCAGATAGCGACCCAGCTCGATCACCAGCTCGGCGTGGGGGAAGACCTGGGTGGCCTGGGCGACGAGCGTGGCGAGGTTGGCGGCGATGGGGGCGCAATCCAGGCGCTGTTCGCCGGGGAAGTAGGGGATGCCGAAGCCGCCGCCGAGGTTGATTGACTGGATAGGGGCGGAGCCTGGGGCGCAGGCGGCGAGTTTGCGGGCGAGGGCAAAGCTCTTTTGTTGGGCGTCGATAATCGCGGCGCTGCTGAGGTTTTGCGAGCCGGGGAAGAAATGGAAGCCTTCAAAGGCGAGCGCGGCGGCGCTGATTTCCGCCAGGATGGCGGGAACCTGTGCGGCATCGACGCCGAAGGGTTTGGGGCCGCCGCCCATTTTCATTCCGGCGGACTTGAGCTCGAAGTCGGGGTTGACGCGCACCGCCACTCGCGCGGGCAGGCGCAGGGTGCGGGCGGCCTGGGCAAGGAGATGCACCTCACGCGCTGATTCGACATGGATCAGGATACCGGCGGCGACGGACTGGAAGAGTTCGGCTTCGGTTTTGCCGGGGCCGGCGAAGCTGATGTTGCGCGGGGCGATGCCGGCGTCAAGGGCCAGCTTCAATTCGCCGCCCGAGGCGATGTCGACGCCGTCGACGAGCGGGGCCAGATGACTGGCGAGCGCGGGCATCGGGTTGGCTTTGAGCGCGTAATGCAATTTCACCTGGGGCGGCAGCAGCGCGCGCAAGTCTTTGATGCGGCGGGAGATCAGCGCGCGGTCGCAGGCGTAGAACGGGGTGCGACCGATGCGGGCGGCGAGGCGGGAGAGGGGCAGGCCGCCGATGAGCAGCTCGCCTTCTGCGTGGGCGAACTGGTCCATCGGGGCGTGGGCGGGGGAAGTGCTCATGGCTGGGTTTCGCGGGCGAGGGTTTTGCGGTCGATTTTGCCATTGGGGTTGCGTGGCAAGGGGCCGGGGTGGAGTTCGACCCTGGCGGGCACCATGTAGGCGGGCATGCGGGCGCGGCATTCGGCCTTGAGCGCGGCGAGGTCGACCGTGCCCTGCGGGGGCGGGGTGACGATGACGGTGATGCTGTGGCCGAGGGTGTCGTGGGCGAGGCCGAAGGCGGCGCATTCGCCGATCATGCCGGTGGCGTAGAGAATCTCTTCGACTTCCACCGGGCTGACGCGGTAGCCCGAGGTTTTGATCATTTCGTCGTCGCGGCCAATGAAATAGATAAAGCCTTCTCCGTCGCGGCGCACGGTGTCGCCGGAGTAGACGGCGATCTCGGGCAGCGTCAGTCCGTGTTTGCGCCCGCCGACGCCGACTGGCAGGGGGCGGAAATGTGCGCTGGTTTTTTCGGCGTCATTCCAGTAGCCCTGCGCGACCAGCGCCCCGCGTTGAACGAGTTCGCCGGGTTCGTCGGGGGCGCACTCGGAGCCGTCCGGGCGCAGCACCAGCACTTCGGCGTTGGGGATGGCTTTGCCGATGGAGTCGGGGCGGCGGTCGACCTCTTCGGGCGGCAGGCAGGTGGCGCGGAAGGCTTCGGTGAGGCCGTACATCAGGTAGGGCTTTGATCGAGGCAAGGCGGCGCGCAGGCGCGTGAGCGTCGCCAGCGGCATGCGCCCGCCGGTGGTGGCGAAATAGCGCAGGGTGATGGATGGCGGCCATTGCAGTTGCGCGAGTTGAATCCACAGCGGCGGCACCGCGGTGAGGCCGGTGACTTGCTCGCGCTCCACGGCTTTGAGCACGTCGCGCGGCAGCAGGTAGTTGAGCAGCGCGACCTTTGCGCCGACGGCGAAGGCGGTGGTGAGCTGCGAAAACCCGGCGTCGAACGACAGCGGCAGCGCCGCGAGCAGGATGTCATCGGCCTTGTTTTCCAGATATTGGGCGACGCTGTGCGCACCGCAGACCATGTTGCGATGGGATAACACGACCCCTTTGGGGCGGCCCGTGCTGCCCGAGGTGTAGAGGATGGCGGCCATGTCCGTGTCGATGACGCGGTGGAGCACGGTGCTGGCGACGGGATGCAGAAAGTTGGCCCATTCAGTCAGCGACACGGGTAGCGCCGCGCCGGGCGCCTCGTCGGCGGGGGAAGGGGTGAGCACCACGTGACCCAGATCGGGGCAGGTGTGGAGCGTGTCTTTCAGGGTGGCGAGGCGCTCAGGGCTGGTGATGAGCACGAGCGCGCCGCTGTCGCGCAGGATGTGAATGAGCTGCGCGGGCTTGAGCACGGGGTTGACCGGTACAAACGCGCCGCCCGCCGCGGCGGCGCCGAAGCAGGCGATCACCGTCTCGAAGCGTTTGTCGAGCCAGATGGCGACCCGCCCGCCACGCGGCAGGCCAAGGTTGTTGACGAGTCCGCCCGCACAGGCGTCGACCGCCTTGGCCAGGTGTTGGTAATCCATCTCCATGCTGTCCGCGCCTGCGCCCAGGGCGATGGCGGCGGGCGTGCGTTCAGCGGTGGCGGAGATCAGGTGATGGAGAAGGGTTGCAGGCATCGGGGCAGGCTTATGCGGGGCGGGGGCGAAATTGTTTCAGGGCGTGGCCGACGAAATGCCGCGCCGCGCCGATGAGGCCGCGCACGGTGAGGGGGTTGAACGCGACCAGCCCCCAACGCTCACGGCGCTCGGGGAGCCAGTCGCGCTTGTAGGCGTCGTCGCCAATCAGGTAGTCGATGCGGCTGACGTGGTCGTGGTCGATGACATGTTCCATCATGTGTGCCGACAGCACCGTGCCGACCGTGCGTGAAGCGTAGGCGCGATCATAGGCGAGTTTGACGATGTAAGCACAGCCCCCGCTCACCAGCCAGAGCTGGCTGGCGACGGCCTGTCCGTCGAGTTCGAGCACGCCGAGCCGCAGCCAGCCGCGTTCGGCGGCGAGTTGGCACAATTCGGGGATAAAGCGGGGCCAGGCTTCGGGCTGTTTCCAGCTCCGTTTGTACACCGAGACAAAGGCGTCGACCGCAGCCTGGAGGGCGGGGCCGCTCGTGATAACGTCGAGCCTGAAGCCAGGGTCGGCGTCCAGACGCTGGCGCGCACGGCGTGCGGTATTGCGCAGTTTCGACGGGCGTTGCGCCCAATAGGCCTGGAAGCCCTGCGTGTCGAGATCGAGGCGCCAGTTGCCGAAGCAGAAGTAGTCACTGGTAATCCAGCCCGCAGCGGCGAGCGCCCGGCGCGCCTGGGCGAAAAACGACGCCTGCGGGTCGAGCGGGGCGAGGCGTAACTCGGCGGTCTGGCGCTGCTGGCGCAGGCGGCGAAACTGGCGGGTCAGCGCACGCTCATCCAGATGTTCAGCGTTGAGCGGGGCGAACAGCGGGGTATAAAAATTGGCCAGCGCCGTTTGCAGCGGTGCGTGGGCATGGGCACGCAAGAGTGGCAGGCGGGCAAGCTCCGGCGCGTCATCCGGCCCCACGGGCAGATAGTCGACCACGGCGTCATCCGGCACGGCGGTGCGGTGCAACAGCGCGAACCATGCGGCACAGAGATGCGGGTCAGGGTTCGTGGACGGGGCAGGATTCGGCACAGGGGCGTGTTTAGCTGGGCAGGGGTGCCTATAATAGCGGCCACCAATAACGAGCGGTGACTTGGCGTGGAGAGACTGGAATTGGATATCAATCAGGAAGTGCTGGCGGTGATCGACGAAGCCTTGAGCCTTGGTGGGCGGGCGCAGACGTTCGGGCTCGATACGCCACTTCTGGGGGCGGTGCCCGAGTTGGATTCGATGGCAGTGGTTGGTGTCTTGAATCTGTTGGAAGAACGCTTCGATTTTATCGTCGGCGATGACGAGATCGACGGCTCGACCTTCGCCACGGTGGGAACCCTGGTGAGCTTCGTCGCCAGCAAGCTGGCCTGACGCGGTTCGATGTTGCGCTTGCGTCTGCGTGCGTGCCGCGTGTGAGCATCGGGCGCAGCGCCTTTTTTCTGGAAACGCCGCGTGGACGGCGCTTTTGCCTCGACACCCTGCCGTCGTCGCCGGTGGTGGGTGCGATGCTCTATTTCCCCCCTTTCGCCGAAGAGCTGAACAAATCGCGCCGTATGGCCGCGCTGGCGGCGCGTGCGTTTGCCGCGCACGGCTGGCGGGTGTTGCAGCCCGATGTGCATGGCTGCGGCGACAGCGTGGGGGATTTCGGTGACGCCGACTGGCAGGGCTGGATCGCCGACATGGCGGACGCCTGGCGCTGGCTCACGGCGCGCACGCCGGGGCGGCGGGTGTGGTGGAGCTTGCGGGCGGGCAGCTTGCTGGTGGCGGAGTGCTTGCGCAGCGCGGGGCAAATCGAGCCGCCCGAATTGCTGTTGTGGCAGCCGGTCGTGGATGGCGAGCGCCATTTACGCCAGTTTCTGCGTCTGGAAACTGCACGGCAGATGCTGGCGGAGAGCGATGCGAGCACCGCAGCGGCAGGCTTGCGTGCGGCGCTGGAGCGTGGCGAAGCGGTCGAAGTGGCCGGTTACACGCTGAACCCGGCCTTGGCGCGGGGTTTGTCTGCGGCACGGTTCGAGCTGCCCGTAGGGGCGGGGTTCAAACCCGCCCTCGTCAACATGATCGAAGCAGGACGCCAGGCGGGTGCGCCCTCGCCCGCCCTGGCGGCGCTGGCGGCCAAGGCTGCCGGGGTACATCTGCATCAGGTGCCCGGTGCGGCGTTCTGGCAGACGCAGGAGATCGCCGAAGCGCCGACGCTGATCGAAAAATCGCTGGCGGTGCTGGAGGGTTCGTGCTCATGAGCCAGTACCTCGAGCGGGCGTTTTTCTTCGATTGCGCCGGCGAATCCTTGCCAGGCATCATCGCCTGCCCGTCCGCCGCACCGCGCCAGATCGGCGTGCTGATCGTCGTCGGCGGGCCGCAGTACCGCGTTGGCAGTCAGCGCCAGTTTGTGCTGTTGGCGCGTGAATTGGCCGCGGCGGGGGTGGCGTGCATGCGCTTCGATGTGCGTGGCATGGGCGACGCCAGCGGCGCGGCGCGGGCGTTTGATACCTTGAATGATGACATCCGCGCGGCGGTCGACGCTTTTTATGCACAGACGCCGGGCCTTGCGGGCGTGATGTTATGGGGCTTGTGCGATGGCGCGAGCGCCAGTGTGTTTTATGCCGCTGCGGGGGATGCCAGAGTCGCGGGGCTGGTGCTGCTCAATCCCTGGGTGCGTACCGAGGTGGGCGCGGCCCGTACCCGCTTGCGCCACTATTATGCGCGGCGCCTGTTGTCGGCGGCGTTCTGGCGCAAGCTGTGCGCCGGGGGCGTGCATCCGCTCGATGCGCTGGGCGGCTTGTGGCGCACGCTGCGGCGCGCGTGGCGCAGTTCCGGGCGCGGGGCAAGTGAGGCGAGCCCGAACACCGCGACGCGGATGCGCATCGGTTTGCAGGCGCTGGCCGTGCCGTGGTGGGTGATTTTGAGCGGATGCGATGACGTGGCGCGTGAGTTCGAGCGGCTTGCGGCGAGTCCTGAGTGGGCGGCGCTGCGAGCGGCGCGCACGCCGTATCGGCTGGATGAGGCCGATCACACGTTTTCGCGGGCGGTGTGGCGCGCTGAGCTGGCGCGGCAGACGCTCGCCTGGGTGCGGGCGGCGGAAGATCAGCGAGGGCAGGCATGAGGCACGATGAGCATTTTGCTGCGTATGGTGCGGCCCCACCCACGCTCGCCATGCGTCTGTTCTGCCTGCTGCTGGCGGGGCTGGGCCTGGTCGGGTTGGTGCTGTTCGGCTTGATCTATCCGCCGGGCGCGCTGGTCGCCGTGGCGCTGGTGGGGGCGTTCATGGTGGTGCTCGGCGTGCATCGGCTGGCGTGGCTGTGGGTGCTGCCGGGGCTGATGCCGGTGATCGACCTCGTGCCGTGGACGGGCAGCTTTTATCTTGCGGAGAGCGATGCGCTGGTGTTGAGCGCGTTCGTGGTGTGCGGCCTGCGGGGGCTGTCGGGTTCCGGGCGGGGCGGGGAGGAGAACGGGAACGGGGATAGCGGCTGGCATTTTGGCGCGTTGTCGTGGGTGCTCCTGCTTTTGATCGCGGCGAGTTATCTGCTGTCGACGTCGTGGGGGCCGCTGGTGCATTTCCTCAGCCAGCCTGAATGGCGGGTGGGCTATTTTTCCCCGCTCAACGGCGTGCGCTTGAGCAAGGGCATGGTGTGGGCGGTGTTGCTGTTGCCGCTGTTCGCGGATGCCTTTCGCCGTCAGCCGCAACAGGCCGGGCGGGCGTTGGTGGGGGGCATCGTGCTCGGGCTGGTGCTGGTGGCATTGGCGGCGTTGTGGGAGCGTTGGGCTTTCCCCGGCTTGAGCGATTTCGCCAGTGATTACCGCACGACGGCCTTGTTCTGGGAGATGAATGTCGGCGGCGCCACGCTGGATGGCTGGCTGGCGTTGGCGGTGCCTTTTATCCTCTGGCGGGTGCTGCAACCGGCCTCGCCCCGGCTGCTGGCGGGCTTGTTGCCTGGGTTGGCGCTGGTGGCTTATGCCTGCTTCACCACGTTCTCGCGGGGGCTCTACGCCGGGTTGGCGCTGGGTTGCGCCTTGACCGTGGTGTTGTGGATGCGCACGGGACGACATCATGGGCAAGCGCCGTTTACCCTGCGGGCGGTGCTGGGCTGGGGTGTTTATGCCGCGCTGGTGGGCATCCTGCTGGTGTTCGTGTTTCGCACCGGGGGCTATCGTGGTTTGGCGGCGATGCTGGGCGTGGCGCTGGCGACGTTTGCGAGCGGGCCGGTCGTCGTCACTGCGCCCTGGCGAGCGTGGACGGGGACGCTGACGTTGGCCTTGGTGGTCTTGGTGGCCTTGGGCGGCAGCGCGCTGGCGGCATGGCTGATGCCCAAAGGCGTGTATCTGGCTTACGGAGCGAGTGCGCTGGTGTTTGGCCTGTTGTGGTGGCGGCGGCAGGATGAGGAGGCTGCGGCGGAGCAGACCTTGCTGTTGGCGGCCCTGGTCTGGCTGGCGGGCAACGCGGTGCTGGTGACGGCGTGGTGGTCGGAAGGGCGGGGCGTGGGGGCGGGGATGTTGGCCGCGCTGGTCGTGCTCGCGCCCCTCGGCATGATCAGGGTGAATCCGCGCCTGGGCTGGCGGGTGTCGGCGCAAACCGGCGTGGTGGTGGCGCTGGTGCTCGGGGTGCTGGCGCTCGGCGTGCTCGCTTCCGGCACGTATTACGCCAGCAAACGCTTCGAGACCGTGAGCGGAGATCTGGGTAGCCGCTGGCGTCATTGGGCGATGGGCGCTTCGTTGCCTGAGAGCGGTGCAGAGCAGTGGTTCGGTATCGGCGTCGGGCGCTATGCCGAACGCTTTTTCTTGCAGAAGACCGTGGAAGGTGCGTATCCGGGCACGCATCAGTTGTCGAGCGACGATGACGGCAGGCATTTCCTGCGCCTGGGCGGCCCGCGCCATCAGCTTGGCTTTGGCGAGATTTACCGGGTATCGCAGCGGGTGTCGTCGACCTTGAAGCGGCCGCTCGTGGTGATGGTCGAGGCGCGCGCGCCGAATGGAGGGGCGGAGCGGCTGCATGTGGAAATTTGTCGCAAGCACCTGCTGTATGCGCGGGGTTGTGCGATCAAGAGTGTGGGGGTGCCTGGGGGGGGATGGAAGCAGCTTGAATTCGTGCTCGACAGCAAGGATTTTGGCGCTGGCGCAGACCGGTTCCCCCGACCGGCGGTGTTTTCGCTCGCGGACGTGACCAAGGGCGGGATGATTGATATCGCCAAGGTGAGCGTGATCGACGCCAAAGGGACAGATTTGCTCGATAACGGCGATTTTGCTGCGGGCGGGGATTTCTGGTTTTTCAGCAGCGACAACTTTCACCTGCCGTGGCAGGAAGATAACCTGTGGCTGCATCTGTGGGTGGAGCAGGGCTGGTTCGGGGTGATCGCGTTTTCCCTGCTCGGTCTCGTCGCCCTGTGGCGCGTCAGCATGGGTCGCGCCGCCCACCACCCGCTCGCGCCGCCGCTGGCCGGGGCCATGCTCGGGTTTTTCAGCCTGGGGGCGTTTAACAGTCTGGTAAACGCCCCGCGGCTGACGACGTTTGTTTTTATGCTGATGTGGGTGGCGTTGGGGGTGAGGGTGGGGCGTGAGGCGTCCGATGGACGGAGGGCCTGATCTTTCAGTCCATCCCCCACTTCTGCAGGCGATAGCGCAACTGGCGCAGGGTCATGCCCAGTTTGCGGGCGGCGGCTGAGCGGTTCCAGCGCGTTGCGTCGAGGGCGTGCAATACCTGGGCGCGCTCGTCGTCGGAGATTTTGCCGATATCGTCGCCCCCACCTCCACCTCCATTGCCGGACGTGTGGGCGGCGGTGTCCGCAGCGGGATTCAGGCCCAGATCGTCCGCGCCGATGATCGCGCCTTCGCACAGGGCACAGGCGCGTTCAAGCAGGTTTTCCAGCTCGCGCACGTTGCCGGGGAAGGCGTATTGCTGCATCAAGGCCAGCGCCTCCGGCGCCAGGGTGCGCACGGGGCTGTTGTCGCGTGTGGCCAGACGGGCGAGGACGTGGGCGGCAAGCTCGGGGATGTCTTCCAGGCGTTCGCGCAGGGGCGGCACGCGCAGGGCGATGACGTTGATGCGGAAATAGAGATCCTGACGGAAACGGTTCTCCGCGACCAGATGGGCCAGGTCGCGGTGCGAGGCGGAGAGGATGCGCACGTCGACGGCCTGCTCGGACGGCGCGCCCACGGGACGCACGGCGCGCTCCTGAATGGCGCGCAGCAGCTTTACCTGCATGGACAGCGGCAGGTCGGCGACTTCGTCGAGGAAGAGGGTGCCGCCGTTGGCGGCCTGGAACAGGCCGTCCTTGTCGGTCAGGGCGTTGGAGAAGCTGCCTTTGCGATAACCGAAAAATTCGCTCTCCATCAGTTCCGCCGGAATCGCGCCGCAGTTGACCGGGATGAAGGGGCCGGATGCGCGCACGCCCAGACCGTGAATCAGACGGGCGGTGATTTCCTTGCCGGTGCCGGATTCGCCCTGGATGAAGACCGGCGCCTGATTGCGGGCGAGTTTGTCGATCTGGGCGCGCAGGCTGTTCAGGGCGAGGGAGCTGCCGACCAGGGTGTAGCCACCGGCGCTGAGCTTCTTTTCCGCACGCTCATTGGACGCGCCCCCGAGCTTGAGCGCGTGGGAGACCAGCTCACGCAGGGCGTGCAGCTCCAGCGGCTTGGTGACGAAATCGAAGGCGCCGAGCTTCATCGCCCGAATCCCGGTCTCGATGCTGCCGTAAGCGGTGATCATCGCGACCGGCAAACCGGGGAAATGGTGCTGGATATGCTCCACCAGCTCCAGGCCGTCGCCATCGGGCAGGCGCATGTCGGTGAGGCACAGGCGGTAGCGGGTAGTCTCCAGCAACTGGCGGGCGTCGGCCAGATTGCCGGCGGTGTCTGCCCCCAGGCCCATGCGCAGCAGCGATAATTCCAGCAGCTCGCGGATGTCCTCCTCGTCATCGACGACGAGGACATCGTTGTGCGTGGTGACAGGGTGACGGCGCTCGGAGGGGCTCATGGCTGGCTCCGTCCGGTCAGCACGAAGTGGGCGCCGGGGCCATCCGCGATGTATTCCAGGGTGATGTTGTTGGCTTCGGCAAGCTCGCGGGCGATATACAGTCCCAATCCGGTCCCCTTGGCGTGAGTGGTGAAAAACGGTTCAAACAGGTGGGCAAGATTGGCTTCCTGAATACCCTGCCCATCGTCGCGCACGTGGAGCCTGACCTGTCCGTCCGCGATCATTTCGGCGCTGACCTGCACCGCACCAGGCTTGCCGCTGCAATAGCGATGTGCGTTGATCAGCAGGTTGTCGAGAATCTGGTGCAGATGAGTCCGGTCGACGCCCAGGGTGAGCTGCGGGTCGATGGCGGCGGTAAACACGGCGCGCGCTTCGGCGCTGGCCAGCCCCCGCGCTTCAAACAGTTCGGCGACGAAAGGCGCCAGTTGCAAGGCCTCGGGCAAGGTCTGTTCGCGGCGGCCAAGGGCGAGGATGTCGCGGATCATCGACTCGATGCGGCGGGAATTATCGTTGATGATCCGGATCAGGCGCTCCTGCACATTGGTGCGCTTTTCTTCGCGCATCAGTTCGGCTGCCTGGATGACGGCGGCGAGCGGATTGCGAATTTCGTGCGCCATGCTCGCGGTGAGCCGCCCGAGGGCGACGAGCTTGGACTGTTGCATGTTGCGCTGGATATCTTCCAGTTCGGTCAGATAGAGCAGGATGTCGCCTTCCGCCTCGCCGCTGGCGGCATCGACCGTGCGACAGCGCAACAGGCGTCGCCCCTGTCCCAGCCTGAGCAACTGGTAGTCCTGACGGATGTCATCCATGCAACTGGCGAACTGGGGGTCGAGATCGGTCAGGACGCGGCCTTCGATGGACTCGAAACCGAGCAGCGCACACGCCGACGGGTTGGAGAGGCGCACGACGCCACCCCGGCTGAGGACGATGACGCCGTCGCGCATGTCGCGGATGATGCGGGCGTTGACGGCCTCCTGTTTGACCAGCGCCGCGCCGCGCTCCATGGCGAGGCGGGCATTGGCGCGGGCGCGCAGGGCGAGCATGCGGGCGATGATGGCAATGCAGAAAAAGGTGATGCAGGTCATGCCGACCTGGAAAAAGTCCACGCCCGCGCGCGAGGGATTCACGTCGATGACAAAATAAACCCGCCACAGGTTCTCGGTCAGCACGCAGACGGTGGCCAGCGCGGCGAAAAACAGCACCATCATGCCTTCGCCGACCAGCCCGGCGCCGGCCAGCACGATCATCAGCAGCACCGACATGTTGCTGCGGAATCCACCGCTCGACCACATGATGAGGGTGAGGGCGACGATGTCGCAGATGATCTGGAACCCAACCAATGAGTTGAACGTGAGCCGCTTTTCGGCATCGGGGAAACCGAGCAGCAGGATGATGGCGATCCAGGCTGCCGCCGTGCTCCAGTACCATACCGGCGCCTCTTCCCCCAGATGAAAGGGCGAGCCGATAACGAGAAACAGCGCGGCGAGGATGAGGCGGAAAACGTTGAAATAATGCAGCGAGCGGCGGCGGGCCGGGTCGACCTGCTCCGCGCTGACGAGGTTCAGGCTCGTGCCGCTCACGCCTGGTGTTCCCGGCGGTGAAGCTCGGAGCAAAAGAAGGCGTCATGGGCGCGGACGCCCTGGCTCTCCGGCACGTAGAGGCCGCAATGGGCGCAGCACAGCATGGTCTCGGCCTCGGCTTCCGGGCTTGCGTAACCATGCCGCCCGCCCCGCGCAGGGGGCGTCTCTGCGCCTGCGCCACGGGCGGCGTTGCCCTTGTCTGCCGGAGCCGCCAGCCGCGCCAGCACGCGAAAGATGAGCGCCAGCACCCCGGTGCCGACCAGCAGCAGGAAAACCAGCAGGAGAACGATGAACTTGATGAAAACCACGTTAAAAACGCCACCATGACAGCCAATGGCGCAGTTTATCACCGCCCGCCGCCCCCGCCGCGTCCTGCGCTGGCGAGGCAGGGCATACGCATGAATGTTTTCATCATCAGCCCTGTGTGACACTGACTGGCGCTGACCTTCCCTGCTCCCCCTGCGCGGCAGCGTCACGGGCGACGTCACCTTGAATGGCAGCGACAGCGCGCTGAACGCCTATCAGGGCGGTAACATCACTGGCGACCTTGACGCGACTGACGGCACACTGAATTTCTACCTGCCGAACGGCATTTCAGCCGGTAGCACGCTGTTAAACGTCAATGACAACGCAGACATCAGCAACAGCACCGTGAATCTGTATCTGGATGGCAGCGATCTGGGGTTTTCAGCCGTGGGCAGCACCCTGAACCTGATTTCGGTTACGGGCGGCCATTTCGTCAACGGCGCCACCCTCCACAGCGCCTACAACGCCAAATCCACCTACCTGAGCGCACACGTCGGCGCAGGCTACCTCCTGAAACTCTCCGAGCAGAGCAAGCTGGATGTCTACGGACAATACCTCTGGAGCCATCAAGACGGCGACACCGTAAAACTCACCACCGGCGAGACGGTGAAATTCAAGGACGTAGCCTCGCAAAGAACCAGACTGGGCACAAAATTCCACCACGCCCTCACCCCCCAAACCACCGCCTGGCTCGGCGCAGCCTGGGAACACGAATACGACGGCAAGGCAAAAGCCAGCATCTACGGCTACAAACTGGACGCCCCAACGTTAAAAGGCGACACCGCCCTGCTTGAACTAGGCCTGACCTTGACGCCAAACGCCGAAAAAGGCTGGTCACTGGATGTCGGCGTACAAGGCTACACAGGCAAACGCGAAGGCGTGACGGGGAATGTGAAGGCAGGGTATCGGTTCTGAGGGCAGGGGCGGGTTTCAAACCCGCCCCTGCGGTTTCTCGTAGATACTGTCTGATCTTGGTTCGGAGGATGAGTGGCTACTGCAAGATCTACGACACGGGCTTGAAAACCCAAGGGTGGAAACAGCATCCAGTCACTCTGTCCCAAGTAGCTGCTTGGGACGGGAAACATAATACAAGGGTGGAAAAGCGAAGCGCCTTCCACCATTCGGCGGTTCATTGCGCACACCGCCCATTTGTCGACCCTTGGCGGTGTTGCGCGAACACAGGTTTGAGGGTGGATAACGCTGAGCCCATCCACACTGCGGATGTCCGCGCTACGCTTGCTGACCCCTGCGCCAGCGGGCATGTCAGGCCCCGGCCACGACCCATTTCTCCGGGTCGATTTCCCACTGCTCAAAATCTTCATGGCCGACGATGCGATCCTGCGAGCGGCGCAAATCGACCCGCTCCGGCGTCAGGTAATAGCCCTTGGTGTGGAAGATGACGTTGACCGTGGGCTGCACGAGCTGGTCAGCATGTTGCTCCTCAACAATCGCCAGCCGCCCGCTCTCCAGCCGCACCAGCGAGCCGGTGGGGTAGATGCCGAGGGTGCGGATAAAGACCTGCACCAGCTCCGGCTTGAAATGGAATTTGCTCCATTCGAGCAGCTTCCTCAGTGCCTCGGTGGGCGGCATGCCCTTGTGGTAGCAGCGGTTTGAGGTGATGGCGTCGTAGACATCGACGATGGCGCCCATCTGGCCGTAGAGGCTGATGTCTTCGCCCTTGAGCTTGTTGGGGTAGCCCGTGCCATCAAAGCGTTCGTGGTGCTGGGCGGCGACCGCGAGCGCCACCGGGCTGATGCCGGGCGTCGCTTCGAGGATGATCTTGCTCTGCACCACGTGCGATTTCATCTGGTCGAATTCCGCATCGGTGAGTTTGCCCGGTTTGTTGAGCAAGGCATCGGGAATTGTCGCCTTGCCGGTATCGTGGAGCAGCGCGCCAATGGCAATCTCCCGGATCACTTCACGCGACAAGTCCAGCGCCCGGGCGAAGGAGGTCATCAGGGCACAGACCGACACCGAATGCTGGAAAGTGTACTCGTCGTGATTCTTCAGCCGCGCCAGCGGCAGGAGGGCATCCTGCTGCTGGAAGATCGAATTGACGATGCGCTCCACCACCGGCTCGATCTGTTCGATCTCGATCTGCTTGCCCAGACGCACATCGTTCATCATGCCATGCACAATGCGATTGGCCTCGGCGTGCAGTTTTTTGGCCCGTTTTTTCTCTTCGCCCAGCGTCACCGGTTTGAGCTGGATGTCAGGCGGGTTGTGGGCAATCGCTTCGATCTGGACATCAATCTGGCGCTCGGCCTCTGCCTGGGTCGGCGCTTCGGCAACGTCGCCACCCTTGCTGACGTCGATGTAAATTTCCTTGATATTCAAGGCGAGGACGCGCTGCAGGGTTTTTTCGTTGTTGATGAGGAAGTGGTTACGGATGAAGTTGTGCTCGATCCAGTCGCAGTTGAGGTCGTGTACGAACATCCCGACGGCGAGCCTGGAGATGGGGATAAGCTTGATCATGGCGGTCAGGGTTGTAAGTGTTGTTCGGTACTAAGAGTAGCTGCCTTGACGGCGCTTGGCTACCCGAAAACACACGGTTGGCAGACTGCCGTAGTGCATCCGTTTTGATCTGGCATCGCTGAACCATGTTCCCGCTGCTTTCAGCATCGTTTGGCTTATCCCGTCACAGGCGATCACCTGTGTGGACGAGCATGCGGCTGGGGCTACTGTTTCCCTGCGACCGGTCGAGCCCGGCGAGCAGCAACGAGGGCATGGAAGACCGCGAAGGACATCAGTAAGGCGCTGCACAAAACGCGAGAACTTTGATAAATTCGTACTCGTTTGAAAAATCACACAAGGAAAAATCATGCAACTCTCTTTCAATCTTGAAACACTGCGCAATCATCGTTGGATGGTGTGGCTCGCGTTGCTTGCCATTACCCTGTTGTTTTCCGCTGCTGCAGGGGCAGAGACTTTTGAGGAGGTTCGCAAAAAGGCAGAACAGAATGATGTGGCGGCACAAATTAGCCTTGCGTCTATGTACTACACCGGTCAGGGCGTTGCGCAAAATTATGCAGAAGCCGTCGAGTGGTTTCGTAAGGCTGCTGAACAGGGAGATGCGCCCGCCCAAGGCGCTCTTGGTGATATATATAATTCAGGTCGTGGCATCGAGCAAAATTATGCGGAGGCTGTAAGGTGGTATCGTAAAGCTGCTGAACAGGGAGATGCAGCCGGTCAATATTCCCTTGGGCTTATGTATTACAACAGTCGTGGCGTCGAGCAAAATTATACAGAGGCTGTCAAATGGCTCAGTATGGCGGCTGAACAGGGGCTTGCGATGGCCCAAAATAACCTTGGGTTCATGTACGAAAGCGGTCAGGGCGCGGTACAAAACTACGCAGAAGCCCTCAAGTGGTATCGTAAGGCGGCAGAACAGGGAAATGCGAATTCACAATATAACCTTGGGCTTAAATACTTCAGGGGTCATGGTGTAGCGCAAAATGATGCAGAAGCCCTCAAATGGTTGCGCAAAGCTGCCGAACAAAGACATGCGCTCGCTCAATGTCTTCTTGGAGGGATGTACGGCACGGGTAGGGCGGGTGTGCAGGATTTTTCAACATCATATATGTGGGTATTTCTGTGTGTCTCGCGGCTTGACCAGGTTTCTCCAACGTATCAGGAATCAGTAAATATGCTTGCTAGCTTCGCAACTCTTTTAACTGAGCATCAAATTGCTGAAGCACAACGGCTGGCGCAGGAGTGGGAAAAACAGCATCAGTAACGCCTGCCCCGCATGGCTGGACATGGCGCTCGATCAGGCCGTAGTTGCCGCCTGCGGCTGGACGGACTACATGCCCGACGAGGAAATTTTGTGGCGCCTGGCTGGCGTTGAATCTGGAACGAAGCGCCTGATGTCCAAGTGGGGCTATCGTCCAGGTCGGCAGTTTCACCCACGCCAGACGATATCGCGGATGTTGATCTTCTTCGGAATCAGCTTTTGCGCGAAGAAGGCATCGGCGGTGGCTTGCTGTTCGTCGAGCAGCGCGGGGGTGAAATCGGAGTAACCGTAGGGGGCGCGGGCGATGGCGCGCTGCTGGATGGAAAGCTCAAGGCCCGTGACTTCGGCGGCGAGGCGGGCGACGTCGTCGCGGTGGGTGTCGGCCCATTTGATGGTGTCGATCAGGGCGTCGTTTACGGCGTGGAGGGCGGCGGGGTAGTGTTGGGCAAAATGGCTGCTGGCGACAAAGAACGACAGGCCCGCCAGACTGGGGTATTGCTCGGGGCTGGCGATGACGCGGGCGGCGAATTTTTCTTCGGCCAGGGCAAAATAGGGATCCCAGATGGCCCACGCATCAATTTTGCCGCTGTTGAACGCGGGCGAGGCTTCCGCCGGGCCAAGGTAGGCGGGGCGGATATCGTTCCACGACAGCCCGCCGATTTTCAGCGCCTTGATGAGGAAGTTGTGCGCGCTCGAACCTTTGGCGACCGCGATCTGTTTGCCCTTGAGGTCAGCCAGGGTGCGAATCGGGGAATTTTCCGGGACGAGCACGGCGTGCGGACTGGTCGGCACCGCGAGGGAATAGACGATGTCGCCGCCCCCGGCCTGGGCAAAAATGGGCGCGGTATCGCCTACCGAGCCGAGATCGACGGATTTCGCGGTGATGGCTTCAAGCATCGGGGGGCCGAACTGGAATTCGATCCAGTCCACCTGATTGATCCCGAGTTTCTGCAAGCGGGTCTCAAAGCCCCGGCGCTGCCGGGTGAGGAGCAGGATGACCGTGCCTTTCTGGAAGCCGACGCGAAACGATTTTGGTAATTCCGCGCCGTGGGCGAAGGTGGGCAGCATGGCGGCGGCGGACAGGCCGAGCAGCGTGCTGAGCGAGTGGCGCTTGTTGAGGTCGAAGGTGTGGGGGTGGTTTTTCATCTTGTGGTCTCCGGGGCAGGCGTGTGGGGGAACAGGCACTCTAAGATATTTTGCCGCGAGATGAACAGGGATTTGTGGATTTGGATTGCAGAAATCCGGCGGGTGACAGAAGGTTCACTGGTGGATAAGGCGGAGTTTCCCTAGAATCAGCACTTTTCGGCGTTCAACATCAGGAGTTTTGCGGTGCGTATTGTCTGTCTCGACCTTGAAGGGGTGCTGGTTCCGGAAATCTGGATCGAGTTTGCGGAGCGTACCGGCATCGCCGAGCTGCGGCGTACTACCCGGGATGAGCCGAACTACGACACCCTGATGAAGTATCGCCTGGACATTCTGGCGCAGCACAAGCTGGGTTTGCCCGACATTCAGGCGGTCATCGCCAGCATGGGGCCGCTGCCGGGCGCGGCGGAGTTCATTGCCAGCCTGCGCGAAACGTATCAGGTGATCATCCTCTCCGATACTTTCTACGAGTTCGCCCACCCCCTGATGCGCCAACTCGGCTGGCCGACCTTGTTTTGCCACAGTCTTGAGGTTGATGCGCAGGGCGTGGTGAAAAATTATCATCTGCGCATGGCCGACCAGAAGCGCGAGGCGGTGAAGCGTTTCCGCGAGCTCAATTTCAAGGTCGTGGCCGCAGGCGACTCCTACAACGACACCGCGATGCTGGGCGCCGCGCACGGTGGCATCCTGTTCAGCCCGCCGGATAACGTAGTGCGCGAGTTTCCGCAATTCCCGGTGGTGCGCGATTACACCGCCTTGCGCAGTGAGATCGACCAGGCTTTTGCGCGCACGGCCTGATCATGCACCGTGAACGCTTTTATACCCTGACCGCTTCCTGTCCCGACCGGGTGGGTATTGTCGCCCGGGTATCAGGTTTCATCTCCGGACATCAGGGCTGGATTCTGGAAACCTCGCTCCATGCCCAACCGACCGACGAGGAAGACGAAATCGGGCGCTATTTCATGCGCATCGAGGTGCGGGCCGATTCGTTGCCATTCGCGCTATCTGAATTGCGCGAACGCTTTCGCCCGATTGCCGAGGAATTCGGCATGGAGTGGAAGATCACCGATTCGGCGCTCAAAAAGCGGGTGGTCATTCTGGTCAGTCAGCAGGAGCATTGTTTGTATGATCTGCTCGCGCGCTGGCAGTCCAAAGAGCTGGATATTGAAATTGCGTGCGTGATCTCCAATCACGATACTTTTCGTGGTTTTGTCGAGTGGCACGGCATCCCGTTTCACCATGTGCCGGTCACGCCGGACAATCGGGCCGCGGCCTATGCCGAAGTGCAGCGTCTGTTCGAATACGCCCAGGGCGATGTGATGGTGCTGGCGCGTTACATGCAGATTCTCTCGCCGGAGTTGTGCGCCGCTTATCCTGGACGAATCATCAATATTCACCACAGCTTCCTGCCGAGTTTCGTCGGCGCCCGCCCCTACCATCAGGCCTGGGCCAAGGGGGTGAAGCTGATCGGCGCGACCTGTCATTACGTCACCGCCGAGCTGGATCAGGGGCCGATCATCGAGCAGGACGTGATCCGCATTGACCACACCGACGCGGTGAGCGACATGGTGCGCTACGGCAAAGACATCGAAAAAACCGTCCTCGCCCGCGGTCTGCGCTATCACCTTGAAGACCGCGTGCTGGTGCACGGGAACAAGACGATTGTGTTTCGCTGATCTGTGACTACGTCAGTGCTTGCATGATGCGCCGGTGGACGTCGAACAGCACCGGGTCGTCCAGGCTGCGCGGGCGGGGCAGGTCGACGTCGATGATCGACGAAAAAGTGGCCGGGCGGCCGGAGAGGACATAAATGCGGTCGGCGAGAAAGGCCGCTTCCAGCATGTTATGGGTGACGAGGATGCCGGTGGGGCGATGGCCTTCGCCCAGCCACAAATCCTGGAGCAGGAGGCGCAAGCGGCGGGCGGTGAGTTCGTCGAGCGCGCTGAAAGGTTCATCCAGCAGCAGGATGTCGGGCGAGATGGCGAAGGCGCGGGCGATGGCGACGCGCTGGCGCTGACCGCCGGAGAGAAACTGGGGGTAGGTGTGGGCGTGCTCGGTCAGGCCCACGCGGGCGAGCAGGTCGTGGGTGATGTGTGCGGCGTTGCCCTTCTTTTTGCCGTCGCGCTCGAAGACGACGCGGATGTTGTCTTCCACCGTGAGCCAGTCGAGCAGGCGTGGTTGCTGGAAGACGACGGAGAGGTCAATGTCGGCCTGGCCGTGGTCAAAGCGAATCTCGCCGCGGTCGGGACGGTCGAGGCCGGCGACGAGGTTGAGCATGGTGGATTTGCCGCATCCTGAAGGGCCGACCAGCGCGACCAGTTCGCCCGCGGTGATGGACAGCGAGAGGCCATCGAACAGGGGCGCGTTCGAGCGTGCCCGCCGTGCGCCGCCGGCGAAGGTTTTTTTCAGGTCGGAGACGGTGATGTCGCTACTCATGGCTGCTGCCTTTCTTCCAGCGGTTGGCGTGTTTTTCCAGCGGACGGAAAACGCCGCGTTCGATCAGAATCATGGTGAGCCAGAAAGCCAGCGTCCACGCGATGACGCCTTCAACGTTCTGGGTGCTGAACTGGGCGTTCAACTGGTAGCCGACGCCATTGGACATGCCGAAAATCTCCACCAGCACGATGACTTTCCACGCCAGCGAAAAGCCCACCCGGCAGCCCGAGATCATGAACGCATAGAGCCAGGGCACCCATATCCGGCGCAAGACTGCGGTGCGATGGAGGCGGAACACCCGGCTCATTTCGATGACTTCGACGCTGAGGGAATTGACCCCGTGCTGCACGGAAATGACGAGGGAAGGCAGCACGCCCAGAGCCACGGAAATAACCGGCGAGGCGAGGCTGACCCCGAACCAGATCACGCATAGCAGCGCCCACACCAGCCCCGGCACGGTCAGCCCGAGGATGATGCCCGGCTCGAAAAAGCGGGCCGCGGTGCGGGACAGGGCGGAGGCGATGCCGATCGGAAACGCCACCACCAGCGCGACCAGAAAGCCGAGCGACATGCGCACGAAGGTGGCGCCAATTTCCTGCAGGACGAATCCATTTTTGCAGATGAGCAGAAATTCGCGGGCGATCGTGGCGATGTCGGGCACCAGCGGTGAATGCAGCCAGCGTGCCATGCCTTCCCACGACAGGGCGAGAAAGACGAAAAAGGCGATCTGAGGCAGACTCGCGGCGGCAAGCGCGCGCCAGCGCAGGCCGGTTTTCAGCCGGGCGAGCGCTGGCGCGGGGGCGGTTACAGTGACGGCGGCGTCGGTCATATCCTTCACACTTCCACGTAAATCTTGCCCGGCGGTTTGGCGGCGATGATGCCAAGTTCGGCGGCGACTTCGATCTGCTTGTCGATGATGGCAAACGTGCTGCTGTCCCAGGTCGTGGCGTAAGAATCGGTCAGGCGCGAGGGCAGGAGGTCGATGGCGGCTTTTTCGCTGTCCTTGAAACCGATTTCGGTTGCGACACTGGTGAGCAGGGCCGGGTCTTTGCGGATGTGGCCATTGACGGTTTTGAACAGGGCGACCACTTTGGCCGCGGTGTCGCGGTTGTTGTCGAGCCAGCTTTTGGAGGCGGACAGGCCGACGAGCAGCGGGTCTTGCGTGGAGCCGGTGGCTTCTTTCCAGATGTCGGCCACCCGGGCGATCTGCCGTGCGCCACGTGCCACCAGGCGGCTTGCCGTGGGTTCGAGGGTGATGACGGCGTCGACGTCGCCGCGCTCGAACAGGGCGAGATTAGCGGTGGGGGAGCCGTGGATGACCTTGATGTCTTTTTTCAGCGTAATACCCGAGAGGTGGGCGGCCAGCGCGGCTTGCTGATAGGTTTCGCTGGTTTCAGCGGTGGTGGCGATGGTTTTGCCGAGCAAGTCCCTGGGCGATTGGTAGGGGCTGTCGTCTTTGACCAGCCAGCGCCCGTGGTTGTTGAGCGCGGGGCCAAAGAGCAGGATGTCGCTGCCGCGCGCGATCAGGGCCGAAAGCCCCACCGCGCCGAAGACGCCGATGTCGATGGCGCCGGTGGAGAGCTGGACTTGCATCTTGCCGGGGTCGGCGCTCACCCATTCGAGGTTGAGACCGTATTCCTGTGCCAGCCCGAGTTTGTCGACCAGCGGTTGCCACACCGAGCCGGCGCTGCCGGACGAGGGCAGGGTAATGCGTACCGCACGCAAGGGAGCATCGGCGGCATGAGCAGCACCCGCCCATGCGGCGGCGCCGATGGCGGCGAGGGATTTCAGGGCGTTTCTGCGATTCATGTTTCTCTCCGGGAGAGTCGGCGACGCTGCGCAGGGGAGCGCCGCCGGTTCAGTATTTTGCTTGTGGTTTGCTTAAGCGATGATGGCGCGATGAAGCACACGGCGACCGTCGCCGTAGTCGCCGACGCCCTTGTGCTGGACGATGCGATTGTCCCAGATTACCGCCGCGCCTTCATGCCAGGCGACTCGGGCTTCCACTTCGGGCAGCTTGATCTGCTCGAACAAAATGGCGAGCAGGGCGTCGCTGGCGGTGCGTGACAGGCCGAGGATGCGCTGGGTGTACAGCTCATTGACGTAAATCTGCTTTCTGCCGGTCTCCTCATGGACGCGAATCACCGGCACTTCAATCGGGGGATATTTCTGGCGTTGGCGCTCGTGTTCCTCGGGGTTCTGGTAGGCGAGGGAAAGGTAGCCCTGTGCGTTGATGTCGTGCACCGCAACCAGGGTGTCGAGGTAGGCGGCAAACTTCGGATCAAGCAATTCGTAAGCTGCGACTGCGTTGGAAAACAGGGTGTCGCCGCCGACCGGGGGCACGGTCTTGGCAAAGAGCGCGGTGAAGCGTGGCAGCACGGCACGAAAACCCTGATCAATGTGCCAGATGAAATTCATCCGCGTTTTCTTAATCGCGGAGTCGATGGTGTTGACCTCGGGGTTTTCCACCGGCGGCGGGGTAAACGGTGTGCCCGAGTATTCGGCCTGACCGAACAGTTTGACCAGATGGCCGAAATCATCCCCGCTCACCGTGCCCGGCTCGAAGGCGAGAAAACCGTAACGCAGCAGGCGCTGGTAGAGAAACTGGCGGACTTCCGCGCTGATCTCGCTGTCCTGGGTGACGTGCAAGCCGCGGATGACGGCACCCGCCACGGGGGCATAGGGTTCGACGGACAGACCTTTGAAGTTTTCGGTCTTGCCGACGTAATCGGTGAGGGACAGCACCTTTTGCTGGTTGCGTTCCAGCTTGTCGTCAGCGGGTTTGAAGGCCAGAGCGGATGAGGACATAGTGACTCCTTATGCGTTTCCCCGAATGGGGACGGTGGGTGAAAGGGTGAGAAGGGATTGAGGCCGGTTTCAGGCCGATGGCCCGGACTCGACCGGCAGATCGTCGCGGTTGCCCCATTCGCGCCACGAGGCGGGGTACACCGCGAGGTCGCGGTAGCCAGCGGCAGACAGGGCGAGGAAACTGCGTGCGGCCCGGCCGCCGCCGCCGCAATAGAGCACGATGGGGCGGGCGGAGCCGATGCCGGTTTCTTGCAGGCGTTGGCGCAAAATCACCGGAGATTCCAGTCGCCCATCGTCGGCCAGTTCGTTCTGGACCGACCAATGGCGCGCACCGGGGATGTGGCCGAAGCGCACCGCGGACGATTTGTCGCCGCGGTAATCGGCCAGGTCGCGGGCGTCAATAATCCACGCCGTGTCTTCCTTGAGGCGGGCGAGGATGTGGTCGGCGGTGGCGAGCAGGTCGCGGTGAAATTTGGCGCGGTAGGGTGTGGCGCGCACCGCCGGGGCTTCCTTGGACAGCGGAATCGTGCCGGGGAGCGCATCGAGGCCGCCGTCGATGACTTCGATCCGGGTGTGGCCGACATAAGCCAGCGCCCAGGCCACTTTGGCTGCGTCGGCATCCAGCTTTTGTCCGTAAATCACCAGCCGTGATGAGGGGGGGATGCCGAGGGCGGAGAGTTGGGCCACGAGCAGGGTATCGAACGTAGCGATGCTCGCGGCGTCGGTGCGGGTGAGCGCGAGCAGGGCCGGATCCAAATGGCGTGCGCCGGGGAGGTGGGCCGCCCGGTAGGCGTCAGGTGTGCGCGCATCAATGAAGATGACATGTTCATCTTCGAGGGCGGCACTGAGTGCGGCGGGGGAGAGTAATTTGATCAGTTGGCTCATGAGTTGGTGTTACGGCTGGATTGTTAGTATGCTTACAAATAAGGCGTTCAAACGCCTGACGAATTCATCTTACCCGCGGCAGTAACGTGTGGTTAGATGAAGTTATGATTAGTATGCTAACTTTTTAGATTATGTCCTCCACGACCAACTTTCGTCCGCTGGCGCTTCTCATTGGCAGTGCTTACTTCATGGAACAGCTTGATTCCACCATCATCGCGCCGGCCATTCCGCTGATCGCGACGGAACTGGGGATTGAGCCGTTGTCACTTAATCTGACGATGACCATTTACCTGCTTTGCAGTGTGGCGCTCATCCCTTTGAGTGGCTACCTTGCCGGGCGGCTGGGCACGCGCACCACGTTCAAGGCGGCGCTGGCGCTTTTTGTCCTCAGCTCGGTTTTATGCGGGTTGGCGGATTCGCTGGGTGGGCTGATTGCGGCACGGGCGCTGCAAGGCACAAGTGCGGCGCTGATGGTGCCGGTCGGGCGCACGGCCATTGTGCATGCGACCAAACGCTCGGAACTGGTGCTGGCCCTGGCGTGGATGATTACGCCGGCAATGCTGGGGCCGGTGTTGGGGCCGCCGCTGGGCGGCCTGATTGCGACGCTGGGCTCGTGGCGCTGGATTTTTTTCATCAACCTGCCGGTAGGGTTGATGGGCTATTTTGCCGCGACCCGGCTGGTGCCCCAGGTGCGGGACGAGGTGGTGGCGCCGTTTGACCTGCGCCAGTGGCTGTTGCTTGCCGCCATGCTGGTGGGTCTGGCGACCGTGCTCGAACTGGTGCGTCATCCGGGGATGCCAGCGGCAGCCTATGCGCTGTCGCTTGCCGTGGCCTTGAGCGCCGGATGGGCCTACCGTCGCCATCGGCGCCAGCACAGCGGGCGGGCGGCATTGCTGGATTTTTCCCTGCTCGACGTGGCGACTTTCAACACCTCGTTCTGGGCCGGGGCGCTGGCCAGAGTGGGTTATGGCGCACTGCCGTTCCTTTTGCCGCTGTCTTTACAAATCGGACTGGGTTTTTCCGCGCTGGATTCGGGGCTGGTATTGCTCGCCAATGGCGCGGTCGCGTTTCTCATCAAGACGCGCACCGCAGCCATTCTGGCGCGCTATGGTTTTCGCCGGGTGTTGGTGTGGAACGGGCTGATGTGCGCGCTGGGGCTGGCGATCTGCGCCTTTTTCAGCGCCGGGTGGGGGCTGGCCCTGATTGCGTTGCTGGCGTCATTCGGCGGTCTGGTGCGGGCGATCCAGTTCAATGCCGTGGGCGCGATTGCCTATGCCGATCTGCCCCCCGCCCGCATCGCGGCTGCGACCACGCTCAATACGGTGTTCCAGCAATTGGCGATCATGTTCGGAATTTCGTTCTCGGTGGTGCTGGTGGATTTGTCAGCCCGCTTCGCGCAACGGGCACAACCGGCGACGCTGGATTTCTCCCTCGCTTTTCTGGTGTTGGCGCTGGTGGTTGCAGCGGCGGTGCCGTTTTGCTGGAAACTCGACGCGGGTGCGGGGCAGGAACTCAGCGGTCACGGCCCGGTGCAGGCGGAGCCTGGCAGGGAATCGGCGTGAACTCGGTGCGGGCGAGGGAATCCAGCCGTGCGTTGAGAAAGCCGAGCAGTTCGAGCAATTGCTGCTGCTGGCTGGACGTGAGCGGCGCGAGCAGTTGGTGGTAAGCGCGCTCTACCCGGGGCTCGGCTTCGTCGAGTAATTTGGCGCCGGCTTCGGTGAGGACGACGGAAAAACTGCGCCGGTTCTGCTCAGTGAGTGTGCGCAACACCAGTCCGCGGTTTTCCAGCCCGCGCAGCAGGTGCGAAACCGTCACCTTGTCGATACCCAAGGCGTGGGCCAGACGGGTCTGGTCGCTGCCCGGGCGGGCGAACAGCGCGGTGAGCACGGCAAACTGCTGTGAGGTGAGGTCAATGTCCGCGCACGCATTTTCAAACACTGCGAGTGCAATCTGGTGCGCACGCCGTAAGAGGAAACCGGGGCGGCTGTAAAGGGCGGCGATGCGCTGGCGGGCGATGTCGGCGCCGCCGGGGGATGAATTGCTCATTAGCCGCAGACATAAAGAAGAGGCGAGGATTATCCCACGGCCTTGCCTGTGGTCAAACCCTCGCCTCGGCGGGAATACAGCTATTTATGACTTCAAGCTGACTTCAAACCGACTCAGAACTTGTAGCCGACGCCAACAAAATACACCCACGGATCGACATCCACGTCGACCTTCACCCGACCCAATGCGGTGCCGGGGTTGCCGGGGATGTCGTTGTGCGTGGCACGTGCCTTGGTGTTGATGTCAATCTTCCATACTGCGGCATTCAGGAACAGGTTATCGGTCAGCGCGACGTCAGCACCGAGTTGCGCCGCCAGCCCAAAGGAGTTGCTCAGCTTGAGCTTGCTGAAGCCGAGGCTCTTCTGGTGCTTGGTGAGCTGTTCGTCAAAGAACCAGGTGTAGTTCAGGCCAACACCGGCATAGGGCTGGAACTTGGACTTCGGATCGAGGAAGAAATACTGCGCGCTGATCGTGGGCGGCAGGTGTTTGACATCAGCGAACTTGCCGTTGGCGAGGGAGTAAGGGACGCCACCAACGTTGGGGATACCTTTGACGTTAACCTTGTGGGTAAACGGGGTTGCGGCCAGCACTTCAATCCCGAGATGGGGGGCAACGATGTAGGTGCCGGTGAGACCCACCTGGTTATTGCCGTTCACGCCGGCCTTGGTGCCGGGAATTTTGCCCGTCACGCCAGTGCTGATTTTCGTGCTGGAATCGACTGGCGAGACACGGGCCGCACCGACGCGAAGAATCACGTCACCGGGTTCGTGGGCAACGGCGGTGCCGGAGATGGCGAGGGTGGCGACGGCTGCTGCAAGCAATTGTTTACGCATGGGTTAATCTCCTGTTAAAAATGACGAAAAAACACGAAGGAAAGGCGACCAAAACTTCACCGGAGACAAGCGCTAACTCCGGTGAACCGGTGCCAATCATAGGCAAGGGTAACGTGTGTGACTTGACTTGGCTCAAAGGTTTTTGACTGTATCAAGAAATTTCAGGTTTTTGGTGGCTGAGTGTTGCATCCGTACAAAAAAATGGCGCCACGAGGGCGCCATCTCAAGTGGAACCGAAGGGGAACGGTTCCGAGGAGGTGTTGCTTGAATCTCAGTAGTGGTAGGCCGACTCGCCGTGTGAGCTGATGTCCAGACCTTCGCGTTCCTGATCTTCGGTGACGCGCAGTCCGACCAGCACATCAGCGATCTTGTAGGAGATGAAGGCGACGACTGCCGACCACACGATGGTCACGCCCACGCTCTTGACCTGAACGTAGACCTGCCCGGCCAGACTTTCCACGCCATCGGCAAAGCCCTGACCTCCCAGCGCTTCCGACGCGAACACGCCGGTGAGGATGGCGCCGAGGATGCCGCCTACGCCATGGACGCCGAACACGTCGAACGCATCATCCGCGCCGAGCAGTTTTTTCAGGCCGCTCACGCCCCACAGGCAGACGAAGCCTGCGGCAACCCCGATGATCAGCGCGCCCACCGGGCCGACGAAACCGGCCGCCGGGGTGATCGCCACCAGCCCGGCCACCGCGCCGGATGCCGCGCCCAGGCTGGAAGGACGGCCCTTGAAGATGGATTCGCCCGCCAGCCACGCCAGCGTTGCCACCGCAGTGGCGAGGATGGTGTTGACGAAGGCCAGACCGGCAATGCCGTCAGCCGCCGCCGCCGACCCGGCGTTGAAGCCGAACCAGCCTACCCACAGCAGGGACGCGCCCACCATGGTGAGGGTCAGCGAGTGCGGGGTGAAGGCTTCACGACCGAAACCGATGCGCTTGCCGAGCAGGTAGGCGCCCACCAGACCGGCGATCCCGGCGTTGATGTGCACAACAGTGCCGCCGGCGAAGTCGAGCGCGCCATCGGCGCCGAGGAAACCGCCGCCCCAGACGATGTGCGCCATCGGCACGTAGCTGAACGTGTACCAGAGCACGGCGAAGATGACGACGGCGGAGAACTTGATCCGTTCGGCGAAGGAGCCGACGATCAGCGCCGTGGTGATGGCCGCGAAGGTCGACTGGAACGCAATCCAGACGTATTCCGGCATGGTGCCGTTCAGGCTTTCGGGGGTGACGCCTTTCAGGAACAGTTTGTTCAGATCGCCGACCACCGGCCCTTCGCCGGAGAACGCCAGCGAGTAGCCGTAGATGAACCACAGCGTGGTCATCAGGCAGAAGATGGCGAATACATGCATGAGCACCGAGAGCATGTTCTTGGTGCGGGCCAGACCGCCGTAAAACAGGGCCAGACCGGGGATGGTCATCAGGATGACCAGCATGGTGGAGGTCAGCATCCAGGCGGTATCGCCGCTATCGAGCTTCGGTGCTTCTTCGGCGGCTGGCGCTTCGGCAGCGGGGGCTTCGCTCACGGCGATGACCGTGACTTCGACCGCTTCCGCCACCACCGGCTCACTGGCGGGCGCAGCCTCCTGGGCGAACGCGACACCCGCCATGCCGACCGCGAGGGTCGTCAGTACGGTTGCAAGTAACTTTTTCATCTTTCTCTCTCCGTGGGTTACAGGGCGTCTGCGCCGGTTTCGCCGGTACGAATGCGGATGGTTTGTTCCAGATCGAACACAAAAATCTTGCCGTCGCCGATCTTGCCGGTCGAGGCTGCTTTCTCGATGGCTTCAATGGTCTGGTCGAGCAGCTCGTCGCGGATGGCGGCCTCGATCTTGACCTTGGGCAGAAAATCGACGACGTATTCCGCGCCGCGATACAGTTCGGTGTGACCCTTCTGGCGACCAAAGCCTTTGACTTCGGTCACGGTGATGCCCTGCACGCCGATGGCGGACAGTGCTTCGCGCACTTCGTCGAGCTTGAAGGGCTTGATGATGGCACTGACAAATTTCATTGTTTTCTCCTGTGAACCGGTTGAAGCTGGATTAGAACGATTTGCTGAGGGAAAAGACGACGCGGGCATCGGCGTCAACCTTGTCGGCGTGGCTGATGTCAGTGTTGACGTAGTGCAGGCCGAGGTCGTAGCCGCCGAGGTTGTAGACCGCGCCGGCTTTCCAGTCGCGGTATGACTCGCCGGGGCCGGTGACGCGCTGGCTGCCAAAGTGGGCGTCGAGGCTCAGGTCTTTGAGGATTTCGTAAGACACCGACAGATCGAGGTAGCCACTGCCGCGGGAGCTGGGCGCGCCGAAAAGATGGGTGAAGGCGTGGTAATACTTGACCGAGACGAATTTCCACGACAGGCCGACGAAGCCTTCGGTCGAGTTCGGGTTTTTCATCCCGGTGACATCTTTCCAGTTGTGGCTGTAGCTCCCCGGATAGAGGTAATAGGTGGCGCCGACATCGACGCCGAAATCGCCAAATTCCCTGGCATAGCCGACGGTGAAGTCGACTTCGGCGCTGTTGCCCGACGACACGTTGGTGTGTCTTTCGGCATCGCGCAGCCACGAGATGCTCGACGCCCAGACCCCGGCGTAGACGCCGCTGCTGTGGGCGAAGTCGAAGCCGCCCTGAATGGCGGGGCTTTCGTTGGTTTGCGAGACCCCGCGTGAGTCATAGTCGCTGACGATGCTGACATTGGCGCTGAAAGGGCTGGATTCCTCTTCGGCATGGGCGAGGCCGACGAGCGGCAGCGTGGTGGCGAGGGCGGTGAGGATGAGTTGCTTACGCATGGAAAAAGTCTCCTGATATGGACACAAAATTTTGAACAGATGCTGTGCCCCTCCTATGCATGCACTGTGCCAGGATAAAAAATATCTTTATTATCAATATGTTGTTTGAGATTGAGGTGGATTGAGGGCGCAAGCTGCCCGTGGAAAACACCTTTGGCGCACCGCAATGGTGCGTGTGCGATAAACGCCTCGCCCAGTGTGCGTGCATGGCGCATGGCAAGCAGTGCTAGACTGCTGTGGATATTTTTTTCCTCCTCAAGACCCCCTGCCATGATCCTGACCACTCCGCGTTTTATCGACGAAATCGGCTCCCGCCTCTCCGAACTGGTCGCCAACAGCCCCGCCCGTGATATCGAAAAGAATTTCAAGGCCGTGCTCGCCGGTGCTTTTGACAAGCTCGACCTTGTTTCCCGCGAAGAATTCGAGGTGCAGCGTGAACTGCTGGTCAAGGCCCACGAGCGTTTGTCCGCGCTGGAGGCGCGGGTGGCGGAGCTGGAGGGGAAGGCGTAAACGTCTCCTCTCCCGCAGGCGAGCGAGCGGAATGTTTGTCGTTTGTCTTATGCGGGTTTGCTGAATCGCCAAATAATTTGTCATAATTCCGCGTCCCGTCGAATCCGGAGATCGGAATGTCGCTTGCTCTTGTTCGTACCCGTGCGCTCGATGGCCTCGCTGCGCCTGAAGTCAGCGTTGAGGTTCATCTTGCCAATGGCCTGCCATCTTTCACCCTGGTCGGGCTGCCCGATGTGGAAGTGCGCGAGGCGCGTGACCGCGTGCGGGCGGCGCTGGTCACGTCGCAGTTTGAATTTCCCCAGCGTCGTATCACGGTCAATCTGGCCCCGGCCGATCTGCCCAAGGAGGGCGGGCGCTTTGATTTGCCGATTGCGCTCGGCATTCTGGCCGCTTCGGGGCAGATCAAAAAGAAGGCGCTCGAAGGGCTGGAGTTCTGCGGCGAGCTTTCGCTCGACGGCAGTCTGCGCACCGTGCGCGGGGCGCTGGCGGCGGCGCTTGCTGCCGGGCGGAGCGGGCATGCGCTGGTGTTGCCGCGGGCCAATGCGGACGAAGCGGCGCTTGCTCGCGGAGTGACGATATTGCCCGCCGATTCGCTCCTTGCGGTGTGCGCGCATCTGGGCGGGAACGGGACGCTCGCCGCGCATGTCGCTTCCCCGTTGGCGTCTGCATCCGGGATTCAGGTGCCGGATCTGGCCGATGTACGGGGGCAGTTACAGGCCCGCCGTGTGCTCGAAGTGGCGGCGGCGGGCGGGCATTCCCTGCTCCTGTTCGGCCCGCCGGGCACGGGCAAGTCGATGCTGGCGCAGCGCCTGCCGGGGCTGTTGCCGCCGCTCGACGAGGAAGAGGCGCTGGAGAGTGCGGCGGTGTTTTCCCTCTCCGGTGGGTTTGATGCTGCGCGCTGGGGGCTGCGGCCGTTTCGGGCGCCGCATCACTCGGCGTCCGCGGCGGCCTTGATTGGTGGTGGTTCGGTGCCGCAACCGGGCGAAATTTCGCTCGCGCATCACGGTGTGCTTTTTCTCGACGAGCTGCCCGAGTTTGACCGGCGCGTGCTCGAATCCCTGCGCGAGCCGCTGGAAACCGGGCGGGTGAGCATTGTGCGAACGCGCAAACGCGCCGAATTCCCTGCCCGCTTTCAGTTTGTCGCGGCGATGAATCCGTGCCCCTGCGGTTATTCCGGCCACCCGACGCGGCAGTGCACGTGCACGCCGACCCAGATCGCACGTTATCGCAGCCGCCTCTCCGGGCCGCTGTTTGATCGCATCGATCTCACGATCGAAGTCCCGGTGGTGCCGTTTGCCGATCTCGCCACGCGCACGGAGGGTGAGTCGAG
>BNUB01000007.1 GCA_025997045.1 Betaproteobacteria bacterium | reverse complement strand
TCAGACCGAACCAGACGACAAAACCGATAAAACCTATTGTCTCTTGCATACTTGACAATTTTAACATCAGCACCCTTGATAAACTTACTGCAATAATCGCTGCGACCACACCTACCAATAAACCTATTAAAAGTGGTAGAACGATGAATCGCACGACATTGAACATGACCTAAGTTTATCGCTGATTGAAGTTAGACAAAACATTGGATATAAGATTACCGCCAACCGTACCTCCTGATGACCAGTTCTGAGATAAAGGAGGATAAAATGGCCCCTCCACAGCATTGGAAGTGTTCAGGAAGCTATTGGCATTAGATGCATTTCTCCACGCATTATACCCCGCTCCGGCAGCAGCACCCGAGCCTCCCCAGATTGCTCCTGTCATGGCATTCGTAGCAACACCATTTAATAGGCACTGCCCATTCATCGCGTTAGACATAACCTGCTGAACCGCACTGATCCCTGCGCTCCCTGCTGTATTTGCAGCAATATTCGCACCAACACTAAAGCCTGCTGTAATTGTACCCAAGCCCCCAGATGCCGCACCAACAAGGCCAGATAAAATTACCTGCCCAGGGTCAAGCTGCCCCCAATTGCCACCGTTTTGTATAAGCTGTGTGCCAATGTTCCCCCAAACGCCAATTGCAAACCCCACTGCACACCATGGGCATAAACCATCAGGGTCGGTGTAATTAGTAGGATTCCCCCCCACATACCCATAAAGGTTCAGCCCACCCGCTTCCCCGATCGGGTCTCTGGAGAGCCACCGTCCCGTCCTCGGGTCATACGCCCGGTATTTGGTCAGATACAACCCGCTCGGTTGGTGATACTGCATCCCCGCATAGCCGAACTCCGGCGCGCTGGTCGGGGTGTTGATCAGGCTCCCATACGGGTCATAGTCGTAGCTGGCGATTCTGGTGCCGGTCTGCGTTAATACATCACGCACTGAACCAAGATGATCTTTGGCGTAGTAATCGGTCAAGGCGGTGCGGTCGAGCGGGTCTGCGCGGGTTTCCCATTTTTTAAGGGCGGCTTGTAATTCAGCACGTTCAGAAGCGCCCGTGTTGTCCGCGACCAGCGGCTCTATCATGCCAGTGCTGATAAGTAATTGCGTTTCTGATTGAATGGTTTCCGGCGTTGATGTAATGGTATCCGCAATAGATTCAATGCCTGCCTGCGCAGGAAGTGCAATTAATAACCCTGCGGTCAGGAGCACGAATGAGATCCGTAAGAGGGAAAGCTTATGCATGGCGAACATTCGCATGGAGACATCGTTTATTCAGGTTCGAGCGAATATATTTTTATCAGCGCCGCAACACAACAAACATTATTTGATTTTTAATGCAAGAATCAGATTGTAAGCTTAGATCGTAGGCGTCAGATATAAATAGCATCTCCAACATGAACAGGCAGGATGCGCTCCGCAGCCACGTAGTCGGCCCCGTTTATTGGGCTGTTCGGCAGGTATGAGGTACTTTCCATGCCTTACAGGCCATTGCGTTTTCGGGACAGGCGAGCCTCGATAAAGTTGCGGGGCCGGTTGGTGAGGCGTTGATCATGACGGCCTGCGGCCTTTTCGTGGCGATTCCTGCCGTACTCGCCTATAACACTCACGACTCAACACATTACCCCATTCCACAGCTTGCCGCCCAGCGTCGGCGCCTGCACCAGGCCGAACACGCCGAACGCCAGCACCAGCAACCCCGCCACCAGACGCACCTTGCCATTGCGGGTGAACTCGCGGAAACGCCCGACCACCAGCCCGGCGAGCAACAGATTGGGCAGGGTGCCCAGTCCGAACGCCAGCATCAGGCCCGCGCCGCGTCCGGCAGCGCCGGTCATCAGCGCGGTGGTCAGCACCATGTAGACCATGCCGCAAGGCAAGAACCCCCACAGCATGCCAAGCGGCAAAGCCTGCGTCACCGAGCGCACTGGCAGAAAACGGCGCGTCGCGGGCTGGATGCGCCGCCATAGCACTTGCCCCACGCGCTCAAACGGGGCGAGGAAGCGGGTAAAGCCGATCAGATACAGGCCCAGCGCGACCAGCATCAGGTTGGCGAACACGTACAGCGTGATCTGCACCGGCATCACCCCCTCGTAGAGCATGCCGACCGACCCCAGTGCGCCCAGCACGCCGCCCGCGACGGTGTAGGAGAGGATGCGGCCCAGGCTGTAGGCGAGGTGCAGCGGCCATTGACGACCCTGTATCCAGCCGCGCGCGGCAGCGGCGGGCACGCGGGTAAGCGGCTGCTCCACCTGCATGGAAAGCGCACCGACAATGCCGCCGCACATCGACACGCAATGGACGCCGCCGAGCAGGCCGAGCAGGAAGACAGCGAGATAGCCGGTTTCAGGCATGAGTGGAACGCACGGTGGGGGACGTCAGATCACGCGAGAATAGCGCGTGCGCTCACGATACGCACGCAGGTAACGGTCAAATACCATCGCAATTCCGCGCACGAGCAAGCGCCCCGGCGGCAGCACGCTGATCCAGTCATTGTCGACCGTCACCAGCCCGGCGGTTTCCATCTCCTTGAGGTCGGCGATCTCATCGACGAAATACTCGTGGAACTTGATCAGGTGGGCAATTTCGATCGACTCGATCGAAACCCCGAAGTGACACATCAGGGCCTGGATGATCGAACGCCGCAGCAGGTCGTCGGCGGTCAGCTCCACCCCGCGCAGCACCGGTAATTCGTCGCGGTCGAGCGCGTCATAATATTCATCCAGGGTTTTGACGTTCTGCGAATAAACCGGGCCGACCTTGCCGATCGCCGACACCCCGAACGCGAGCATGTCGCACTCGGCATGAGTCGAATAGCCCTGGAAATTGCGATGCAGGCGCCCCTGACGCTGGGCGATGGCAAGCTCATCGTCCGGCTTGGCGAAGTGATCCATGCCGATATAGACGTAACCGGCGTCAGAGAGGCGGCGGATCGCAAGCTGGAGAATCTGCAGCTTGGTATCCGGCGTCGGCAGATCACTCTGGTTGATGCGGCGCTGCGGTTTGAACAACTGCGGCAGGTGGGCGTAGCTGTACAGGGAGATACGGTCGGGCGAGAGTTCGAGCACTTGCTCCAGCGTGCGGTTGAAACCGATGATGTTCTGCCTGGGCAGACCGTAGATCAGATCCATCGCCACCGAACTGAAGCCGGTCGTGCGCGCCGCCTCCATCACCAGCCGGGTTTCAGCAATGCTCTGCACCCGGTTGGTTGCGATCTGCACGTCCTCGGCAAAATCCTGCACCCCCACGCTCATGCGGTTGAAGCCCAGCGTGGCCAGCAGTTCGACGGTATCAAAATCGACCTTGCGCGGGTCGACCTCGATCGAATATTCGCCGTTGGGCACGAGCTCGAAGTGCTCGCGCACTGAGTCCATCAACTGGTGCATTTCCTCATGCGACAGGAAGGTCGGCGTGCCACCCCCGAGGTGGAGCTGGGCGACCTGACGGGCGCCACCGAGCGCCGCCGCCTGCAAACGGATTTCTTTATCTATATAATTCAGATACTTGGCAGAACGTCCGTGATCCTTGGTAATAATCTTGTTACAGGCACAGTAGTAACAGATCGTGTTACAGAAAGGGATGTGGAAGTATAATGAGAGCGGCTTGGAGACGCCGCCAACGCCTCGTTTGCCCAGCCAGTCCTCCAGCGCGCGCGCATTGAACGCCTCGACAAATCTGTCCGCCGTGGGGTAGGACGTGTAGCGGGGGCCGTTGATATCGAACCTCCGGATCAACTGCGGATCGAAGATGACTTCTTGCTGGCTGGTCATTGCAGGCCTGGGGTCGTGTTGTGCGTTGCAAAAGTTTCTAAACAATGGCAGAAAGCCATCCTGTTTTGGTTGACATGCGTCAACCACCTGATGGCAGAAGCGAATGAGTCTACAGTGCAAATAACGGCAACGGTACCCGTCACCGCAGCAGGCCTCAAAAAAGCCTGTTCGCAATGCAATCTCCTCGAATTATGCCTGCCTTTCGGGATGAACGATTCCGATCTTCACCGGCTCGACGAACTGATCGGGGCACGGCGCAAAGTCAAGCGCCAGCAGCCACTCTACCGCACCGGGGATGTCTTTGAGGCCATCTACGCCATCCGCACAGGCTCGTTCAAGACCGACGTGCTGCTGGAAGATGGCCGCGAGCAGGTGACCGGGTTCCAGATGACGGGCGAAATCCTGGGGCTGGACGGGATCAGTACCGAGATTCACTCCTGCAACGCCATCGCGCTGGAAGACAGCGAGGTCTGCGTCATCCTCTACGCCAAGCTCGAAGAACTCTCCCGGGTGGTCGAGGGCTTGCAGCACCAGTTCCACAAAGTCATGAGCCGCGAGATTGTACGCGACCACGGCGTGATGATGTTGCTCGGCTCGATGCGTGCGGAAGAACGGCTGGCGGCGTTCCTGCTCAACATGTCGCAGCGTTTCACCGCACGCGGCTTCTCCCCGGCGGAGTTTCACCTGCGCATGACCCGCGAGGAGATCGGCTCCTACCTGGGGCTCAAACTCGAAACCGTCTCCCGCGCCTTCTCCCGCTTTCAGGACGAAGGTCTGGTCATGGTGCAGCAAAAGCACATCCGCATTCTCGACGCCGACAGACTGCGCAAACTGATCCAGCATCAGGCCAACATGCGCTAAAAAAACAAACCCCCGGAAGCTCAAGCGCGGGCTTCCAGGGGGAAGTTAACAAAAATGTGTTAACAAAAACAAGTCGGCAAACGAGCTGCGGACTTGCGTGCAGGCTTACGGTTCGAGCACGTAAGTGCCAGGCGCCTTGGCCAGTTCCGGATACTGTTTGGTCACAGTGGCAGGCGCATCGACGAGCTTGCCCGCGCGCGGTTTGAGCCAGGCCATCCAGTCCGTCCACCACGACCCCGGCTGCTCGACCGCATTGGCATGCCATTGTTCTGCGGTATCGGAACGCCGCGGTTCGCCCACCCAGAACTTGCGCTTGGGCGGATTGACCACCGGATTGATGATGCCAAGGATGTGACCGGAACTGGAAAGCACGTAGCGCTTCGGTCCGTTTACAAAATTGGCAATGCGGAAAGTCTGGGCCCAGGGCGCAATATGGTCATCCTGCGCCGCCACCGCGTAGAGCGGCTGGGTGATGCGGGCCAGGTCGATCGGCTCGCCCGCGACCGTGAGCGCATCAGGCTGAATCAGGCGATTGTGCAGATAAAGCTCGGTCAGATACCAGGCATGCATCGCATACGGCAGGCGGGTGCAGTCCATGTTCCAGTACAGCACGTCGAACGGCGACGGCGCCTCGCCGTAGAGCCAGCCGTGGACGACATAAGTCCAGATCAGGCTGTTCGAGCGCAACAGCCGGAAAGCCGCAGCCATGTCCTTGCCATCGAAATAGCCCTTGCGTTTCATGTTGTCGATGAGGTAGCTGATGCTGCTCTCATCAATGAAGATTTCAATGTCACCCGGTTTGCGGAAGTCGGTCAGCGTCGTAAACAGGGTGAAATCCGCCACCGGCACCTCTTCGGGCTTGAAGTGGCTGTTCGCCCAGGCCATGTAAGTCGACAGCACCGTCCCGCCGATGCAGTAGCCCACCGCATGCACCTTGGGCGCGCCGGTAAACTTGCGCGCCACGTCGACGATCGCCTGGACACCCTCGGTGAGGTAATCGTCGAAGGTCGTGTCGCGCATCGACGCATCGGGATTTTTCCAACTGGTGATGAACACATCCAGCCCCTGGTCGAGCAGGAAATGCACCATGCTCTTCTTCGGATTGAGGTCGAGGATGTAGAACTTGTTGATCCAGGGCGTAATGATCACCACCGGCTCCGCATGTACCTTGGGCTGGCTCGGGGTGTAATGGATGACTTCGAGGAGCCGGTTACGGAACACCACCGCCCCCGGCGTCGTGCCGAGATTCTCTCCAACCTTGAAACCATCGAGCGAGGTCATCCGGATCGTGCCGGCTTCAGCATCCTCAAGGAAGTTCCGGAAGCCGGCGACGAGGCTCTGCCCACGGGTCTCGAAGGCTTTCTTCAGCGCCACCGGATTGGTCAGGAGGAAATTGGTCGGCGCGACCGCGTTGAGCCACTTCCGCCACCAGAACGCCGCCTTGCGCCGTTCCGCACCGTTGAGCCCCGGCGTGTCATAGAGCGCGTCCTGCATGTTGTGGGTCAAGGCGAGATACCACTCCTTGACCAAATCCCACGATGCAGATTCCGTCCACACCGGGTTCGCAAAACGGACATCATCCGGGTGCGGCAGGATAGGGTCGTCGCTGTCGCTGTTCCCGGACAGACGTGCCAGAGAGTGAAGCTGCAGCTTCCACAGGTCGGAAGTCAGATTGGCGAGACGATCAGCCAATTCCTGTGGGTGCACGAGCCAGGAGAGTTGCGCATGAAAGATGGGCGCACTCATGCCCAGAGGATCGAAGGTGTGCTCGACCCCTTCGTGCAAATCGCGCACGGTTTTCTTGATGACCGCGCCCGGATCGAAATTTTCAACGTAGCGCGCCCGGCTGGCCCGCTGACTACTACTTTCAGCCGTGCTTCTTTCACTCATGGACATCTATCCTCCAGTTCGCTCGCCAGACGGCGCACAGCGTGATAATACCGCCATTTCCCGCTGAATTATCCTCACGCATTGCATAATTTGCGCTTACATCGTGTCAAACGTGAAAAGAGCGCGGCAGCCGCTATAATCATGTAACACCTGCTACAAGGAGAGATCACCATGTTCAACCACATTCTCGTCCCGACCGACGGCTCTCCACTATCCGACAGCGCAGTCGCCCGTGCCACTGCCTTCGCCAAAGAGATCGGTGCGCGCATCACCTTCTTTTATTCACAGCCTGATTTCCCGATGCCGATCTATGGCGAAGGCGCCTTGATCGACCCGACCACCCCGGAGCAGTTCGCCCGTTCCACCAATCAGGACGCCCAGCGCATCCTTGATCGCGCCAAAGCCACTGCCGAAGCCGAAGGCGTGTCCGCCGACACGGATACCCAGGTGAGCGAAGTTCCGTATGAATCCATCATCAGCGCCGCCGACCGCCACGCCTGCGACCTGATTTTCATGGCCTCCCATGGCCGCCGCGGCATCGCCGGCCTGCTGCTGGGGAGCGAAACCCAGAAAGTCCTCACCCACAGCAAGATTCCGGTGCTCGTCTACCGCTGAGTCATCCCCCCGGACGCACCCAACCAGAAAGCAGAAAGGCCCGCACCTTGGCGGGCCTTTCTGCTTTCTGCACATCCCCCCTGCAGGGAGGGACTGCGCTTTCAGGACTTCTGCGCTGCTGCTGCGGCTGCGGCTTTCGCCTTTTTTTCGGCTCTTCTCTCAGCCTTTTTCTCTTCCGCAATAATATTGTCGCGGAAAAAAAGGATGAAAAAAACGCCGATAACCAGCACAAACAGAATAGTAAACAGGCTGAGCAGCCCGGTAGCAGTCGTGAACAGTATAGCCATCAGGAACAACCTCCTTCTACGGTCTTAGGAATCGGCGGGCTGGATGCGCACCTCCGTCTCTGTCGGGAGCATGGCGGCCCCGTTCATACGCCAACTGCGGGGCTCATCTTCGATTTGAAACAACCAACGTCCGGCATGCAAGGGTTCAATGGGGCCAGCATACACCCCTCCTTCTCCCTTGAGCAAAATCTCCTGATCCTGGCCACCCCTGGTAGGATGGATAATGGTCAAATAAACGGAAGCAGGCAGATTTTCAGCCTGCGCGGCGGCGAGATCGACGCGCACTGCGCCATCACGCACCGTCGCCAGTGCAGACAGGCCCAGCTCCTGCGCCCGGTGGGTGCGATCCAGCACCTTCACGATCGTCTGGCCTTCCTTGTAATAATCATCCACCACCAGGCCGTCCCAGGTTTCACGCGCAATCCAGAAAGTGATGATGCACGCAATCACCGCAATGGCGGGCAGGGAGATCAAAAACCACGGCCAGCCCTGTTTGTACCACGGCGGTTCCAGCACATCAGTCGGGGATAAACTCATCGTCTCGTACTCTCAATGGTGCAAATGGTACAGTGGGTGGAAATCAGCGCGGGAAAAAAAAGATCGTTTTTTCGCGTACCCGGGTATCCGGCGCATCTTCTGCGGTAGTCGTCAGGAAGACTTTATGCGCTCCCGGCTCTCCCGCGCTCGTGGGCGCGCGCAAGCTCAGGATGAAGGTCTGTGTTTCAGCCGCCCCGATGGAGACCGTATTATCGCCCTCCACCCGCAAGCCTTCCAGCCCCTCTACCGCGAAATTGAATCGCCGGGCCCCCTCGGTCATGTTCATGATCTGGAGTTGATAGACGTTTTCGATCATCCCGTCCTCAACCTCCCGCCCAAGCACACCACGGTCGCGGATGATATCAACCCGCAGCGGCACACGGGTCGCCAGGCCCCAGATGAACGCCGAGATGACCACCAGCAGCAAGGCGCCGTACACCAGGGTGCGCGGGCGGCGCACATGGGCGAGGATTTCCTTGTTGCCCCATTTGTTTTTCAGCGCGTGCTCGGTGGTGTAACGAATCAGGCCGTGCGGTGCGCCGACCTTGTCCATCACCTGATCACAGGCATCGATACAGGCCGCACAGCCGATACACGCATATTGCAGCCCTTTGCGGATGTCGATACCGGTCGGACAGACATGGACACAGATGCCGCAATCGACACAATCCCCCTTGCCTGCGGCCTTTGCGTCTTCGTTTTTCCTGTGCACGCCACGCGGCTCACCGCGCTGCTCGTCATAGGTAATGACCAGCGTATCCTGATCGAACATCACCGACTGAAAACGTGCGTAAGGGCACATGAACAGACACACCTGCTCACGCAGCACCCCGGCCAGCAGGAAAGTGAAGGCCGCATAAAACAGGAGCCAGAACCATTCCCACGGCCCGAACGCCAACGTCGGCACGGCGGCGAGCAGCTCGGACAGCGGCGAAAAATAGGCCACAAAAGTAAAGCTGGTCCACAGCGAGAACAGCCCCCAGGCGGAAAACTTCGCCGCCCTGAGGGCCAGCTTGCGCCCGCTCATCGGCGCCTTGTCCCGCTTCATGCGCTGGTTGTGGTCGCCTTCGATCTTCTGTTCGATCCAGAGAAAAATCTCGGTATAGACCGTCTGCGGACAGGCATACCCGCACCACAGCCGCCCCGCAATCGCGGTGAAGAAAAAGAGTGAATAAGCCGAAACGATCAGCAGGAGCGCAAGGTAGAACACATCATGCGGCCAGAATACCCCGCCAAAAATATAAAACTTGCGCTCGACGATATGCAGGAGCACGGCCTGACGGTCATTCCACGTCAACCAGGGCAGGCCATAAAAGATGATCTGGGTCAGCCATACCAGCGCCCAGCGCCAGTTGGTGAAATAACCGCTGATGCTGCGGACATAAATCTGCTTGCGTCCGGCGTAAAGACGATGGTCGTCCTCCGCTGAAGGCGGCGCTTCTGGAGGGGGGACTTCGGGGACAGGATCGCTCATGATCGCCCTATTAACATATTCTTATGTTTACGAAAACAACCCGGAGCCTAAGGCTCCGGGTTGTGATGCAACAATGTTACTTCTTCTGCGACAGGCTATGCACGTAAGCAGCAAGCAGCGTCACCTTGCCTTCGCCAAGGAATTCGCCCCATGCCGGCATCGCGTTCTTGAGGCTGCGGTTGTCGAAGTTGCGTCCTCTGGTCACCCCTTCGATGATCTTGGCTTCCGAATTGCCGTAAAGCCAGACATTATCGGTGAGGTTAGGCGCACCCAGAGCGGCAAAAGCTGCGCCCATGGAAGCCGCACCCTTACCATCCGGGCCGTGACAGACCGTGCAGTTGGCGGCAAAAACCGCTTCACCACGCTGCACACGGGCGGCATCCGCCGACAGACCGGAGAGCGAACGCACATAATTGGCCACGTCCTTGATTTCATCGCCACTCAAAACCGCGCCAAATGCGTTCATCACCCCTGCGCGTCCTTCGAGAATGGAGGTCTTGACGGTGTCAGCTTCGCCACCATAGAGCCAGTCATTATCGGTAAGGTCAGGGAAGCCCGGCGAGCCTTTGGCGTTCGACCCGTGGCACTGGATGCAATAGGTCAGGAACAGACGCTTGCCGGTCGCAACCGCTTCCGGCTGCTGGGCGAGTGCGGCCACATCGACCTTGGCGTACTTGTCGAAAACCTGTTGGAACTTCTCGGTCTCCTTGGCGTACTCAGCACGTGCGCCACGATCGTCGTTCGCCGTGCCATAACCTGGAAAAACCGCCAGATAGACAACCGCGAAAACGAGCGTGCCCCAGAACAGATAGAGCCACCACTTGGGCAGGGGGTTGTTGTACTCCTGCAGGGTTTCGTCCCACGTATGCGCCTGAACCTGAGGTGCTCCCGTCTCGCGGGAGGTCATGTTCAGAACCAGAATCAACACGCAGACGAGCAGAGAGATCGTGACGAGGCCCGCCACGTACAGCCCCCAGAAGCTGGAGGTAAAGTCAGCGTTGATAGAGTCAAGCATTTTTTATTCCTTCCTTTTCAGCCGGGTGCTCCGGCAGATCGTCATCGGCAAAAGGCAGTCGCGCCGCTTCGTCAAAACCTGCACGGGCGTGTTTGCTCCAGGCCCAGTAGCAGATGCACAGAAAACACACCAAACCCAGGACAGTGACGATACTTCTGAGGGTGTTGATGAACTCACCTTCCATTTGGCGCGACCTCCCTCTCTTACCTTACGTTACGAAGTGCCGTGCCCAGCCCCTGAAGATACGCGATCAGGGCGTCAAGCTCGGTTGGCGCGATGCCTCCAAGCTCCTCGTTCTGGTATGCCTTGATCGTGGCATCGGCAGTCCTGATCTCCTCGTCACTATAAGGCACACCAACCTGGCGCAGAGCCCTCATCTTGTCCTGGACATCGCTGAAATCAGCCGGGCGGTTGAGCCATGGGAACGCGGGCATGTTCGACTCTTCCACCACATCACGCGGGTTTATCAGGTGGGTGCGATGCCATTCGCTCGTGTAACGCCCCCCCACGCGGGCCAGATCGGGGCCAGTCCGCTTCGAGCCCCACTGGAAGGGGTGATCGTAGATGAACTCGCCAGCCACCGAGAAGTGACCATAGCGCTCGGTTTCAGCACGGAACGGGCGAATCATCTGCGAGTGGCAGTTGTAGCAGCCTTCGCGGATATAGATGTCACGCCCGACCAGGCGAACCGGGTCGTAGGGTTTGACGTCGAGCTTGTTGCCCTTGTCATCGACCGCCGTGGTCGTGGAGGTCTGGAAGAACAGCGGGACGATTTCCACCAGCCCACCCACGCTCACGGCGAGCAGGGTGAGAACGATCAGGAAGAAAACGTTGCGTTCGATCGCTTCGTGTTTGTTAGATTGAGCCATTTTTTCGGATCTCCGCTTAGGCGTGTGCAGCAGCCGGCTCGACCACCGGGGCATCGTAGGCTTTCTGGCCTGCAATGGTCTTCAGGGTGTTGTAGAACATGATCAGCATGCCAACGAGGAAGAGCGCCCCGCCGACCAGCCGAACCGTCCAGAACGGGTAGGTCGCCTTGACCCCTTCGATGAAGGAGTAGGTCAGCGTACCGTCCGTGTTGGTTGCTCTCCAGTACAGACCCTGCATGACCCCGGCGATCCACATCGAGGCGATGTAGAGCACGATGCCAATGGTTGCAATCCAGAAGTGGGTGTTTACCAGCTTGGTGCTGTACATCTCGGTCTTGCCGTAGAGACGCGGCAGGAGGAAATACACCGAACCGATCGACACCAGCGCCACCCAGCCCAGCGCGCCAGAGTGTACGTGGCCCACCGTCCAGTCAGTGTAGTGCGACAGCGCATTCACCGACTTCACCGACATCATCGGGCCTTCGAAGGTCGACATACCGTAGAAGGACAGCGAGGTGATCATGAATTTCAGGATCGGGTCGGTACGCAGTTTGTGCCAGGCGCCCGACAGGGTCATGATGCCGTTGATCATGCCGCCCCAGGATGGCGCCAGCAGAATCAGCGAGAACAGCATGCCGATGGATTGGGTCCAGTTAGGCAGCGCGGTGTAGTGCAGATGGTGCGGGCCCGCCCACATGTAGGTGAAGATCAGCGCCCAGAAGTGAACCACCGACAGGCGATAAGAGTAGATCGGGCGTTCGGCCTGCTTCGGCACGAAGTAGTACATCATGCCGAGGAAGCCGGCGGTCAGGAAGAAGCCCACCGCGTTGTGGCCGTACCACCATTGCACCATGGCGTCCTGCACCCCGGCGTAGGCCGAGTAGGAATGGATACCCGTCCACGACACAACGACTTCCGCGCTGTTGACGATGTGCAGCAGCGCCACGGCGATGATGAAGGCGCCGTAGAACCAGTTCGCCACGTAGATGTGGCTCACCTTGCGGATCGCGACAGTACCGAAGAACACGACCGCGTAAGCCACCCACACCACGGCGATGGCAATGTCGATCGGCCATTCGAGTTCAGCGTATTCCTTGCCGGTCGTGATCCCGAGAGGAAGGGTGACCGCCGCAGCGACGATAATCAACTGCCAACCCCAGAAAACGAAAGTCGCCAGACCCGGCGCAAACAACCTTGTATGACAGGTTCGTTGCACGACGTAGAGCGATGTCGCGAACAGGGCGCAACCGCCAAACGCGAAGATTACCGCGTTGGTATGTAGCGGACGCAGCCTGCCAAAGTGCAGGAATTCGTGAACGTTCAATTCAGGCCACACGAGCTGTGCTGCGACGATAACGCCGACCAGCATGCCCACGATGCCCCACACCACCGTCATGATGGCGAACTGGCGCACGACTTTGTAGTTATAAGTCGCTTGCGATTGCATGTGAGTCACCTCTTAGTTGAAAAACCCCTTTGTACCACCAACAAATCCCGATCACGAACAAGGAGGCATCGTCATCGTTCGCGGAAGCATACCTTCGAACCGGGAGCACATTTTGATACAGGTCAAGATTGTATTGCACCTCGCCACCATAGCAAAGCGCCTTGCCGAAAAACAGGAAAATATTGCCAACCCTGCCGCTGCGGGCGATTTGTGCCTGGCACAGCGTCACGACCGACGCAAACATGCCGCCACAAACAAAAAAAGGGTGCGTCTTCACGCACCCCCAACCCCAACAGAGAGACAAAAACTCGCAACCTCTGCACCTCATCCGACAGGTCTCCCAACTCGTCCTGACCATACGCTTCCTGGTCATTACAAGCTGTTGCAACCTTCTTCCCAAGTGCAGCGTTGACGGTGGCGGAGTATGAGCGGTTTCCGGCTTTCACGTTTGACCTAGATCAAATCTGTTTCATTCTGTTGCAAACCTTACGCTTGAGCGTCATCTTCGACCCGATCGGGCTTCACCTCGGGCGGCTCAGTGGCGTCCGTTTCCGCCGCCGGACGCGGCGCGTCACGGTCGTCGAGCAGGATGCGGTACGCCGGGCCTTCGAGGTCGTCGAACTGACCATGGCGCAACGACCACCAGAACAGCGCACCGATGAGAAACACCAGCACGACTGACAGCGGGATCAACAGATACAGGCTACTTTCCACGCCCACGTTTTTTCACCTTTTCAGCCCTGCCGTGGCCGGTGTTGCAGCCGCAGGGCGTTGAGCACCACAAGAAGGGAACTGGCCGCCATGCCCACCCCCGCCATCAGCGGCGTCACCCACCCCAGCATCGCCAGCGGCACAGCGGAGAAATTGTAGGCGAACGACCACCACAGATTCTGCTTGATGATACGCAAAGTCTTGCGTGCCAGCGCGGCCCCGGCGACGAGCCCGCTCATATTTTCGGACAGCAGCACGATGTCGGCCTGATTGCGCGCCAGATCGGTGCCGCCCCCCATTGCAATCGAAACATGCGCCTGCGCCAGCACTGGCGCGTCATTGACCCCGTCACCGACCATCGCCACCACCTTGGCCGGGTCAGTCTGGAGCGCGGCGATGAACGCCTGCTTGTCCTGCGGCGTCAACCCGCCATGCACGTCGTCAATCCCGAGCGCACGTCCAACCGCGCTCACCACCGCCGGCGCGTCCCCCGACAAAATCGTGGTCGGCACCTGCGCCGCGTTGAGTTGGTCGATCAATTCTTTGGCCGCAGGCCGCAGCGTATCGCTCAAGCGAAACAGCCCCAGCCAACCCGCTTCATCGCCCAACGCCACCACCGTGCCCTCACGCCCTTCGCTGTGCCATTGCCCAAGCTCGGGCGGCAAGGGTTTGCCTGTCCCTGTCCGTGTCGCGACAAAATCCGGCCGACCAATCCACACTTCTCCCCCCATATAGCGCCCCGCCATACCCTGCCCGGTTACGGCCACGACCGCGCTGACTACGGGGAGTTCAGCGCCATCCGCCGCCGCCCGCAAAGCCGCCGCCACCGGATGCTCGGAGCCCTGCTCCAGCGCCGCGCCGAGCGCACGTATCGCCCTGTCGTCAAGCGCGCCGAGCGGGAGGCTGTCCTCGACCGTCATCCCGCCCAGGGTCAAGGTGCCGGTCTTGTCAAACACATAATGGTTGACCCGCGCCAGGGTCTCGATCGCATAGCCGCGTGTCACCAGCATCCCCATCCGCGCCAGCGCATCGGTCGCCACGGTAAGCGCAGCCGGCGTCGCCAGCGACAGCGCACACGGGCACGCCACCACCAGCACCGAGACAAACACCCACAAGGCGCGCGCAGGTTCGATGAAATACCACGCCACCCCGGTCACTGCCGCCAACAGCAGCAGCGTCACAATAAAGTAGGTCGCGCCCTGATCGGAGAGCGTCGCCAGCCGCGGTTTCTCGGTCGCGGCGCGCTCCATCAGGCGGCGGATTGCGGCGAGCCGGGTATCGTCCCCCACCTGCTCGACGCGCAGCAGCAGCGGACTGGAAATATTGATGCTGCCCCCGGTCACAGGAGAGCCGGGAGCCTTGGGCACCGCCCGGCTCTCCCCGGTCAGCAGAGCCTCATTGGCCGCGCTGGCGCCATCGACCACCGTACCATCTGCCGGCACCACCTCGCCGGGACGCACCCGCACGATGTCACCGGGCACGAGCTGCGACACCGGCACCCGTTCCGCCTCCGGCCCCGGCCACTGCAACAGGCGCTCGGTAAAGGCCGGCAACACTTTGCCCAGCTCCTCGATCCCGCGCACCGCTTTCTGGCGCGCCAGCATTTCCAGATAACGCCCGCCGAGGAGGAAGAACACAAACATCGTCACCGAATCGAACCACACCTCCGGCCCATGGGTCAGCGTCGCCCACACACTGGCCAGAAAAGCGCTCCCCACCCCGAGCGCGACCGGCACATCCATGCCCAGATGGCGCAGACGCAGATCGCGCCAGGCGCGCTGGAAAAACGGCGCTGCCGAATACAGCACCACCGGCAGCGTCAGCAACAGACTGGCCCAGCGCAGCAGCCCTTCCGCTTCAGGTGATATGTCGCCATCTCCGGCGATATAGGCGGGAACCGCATACATCATCACCTGCATCATGCCGAAACCGGCGACGAACACCCGCCACAACATCGACCGCCGCTCGCGTCCGGCGACTTCCTCGGCGCGTGCGGCATCATACGGATAGGCGCGATAACCAATAGCCTGAATCGCCCCCAGAATATCCGAGAGCCTGATACGCTGCTCATCCCAGCGCACCCGCGCACGACGGGTGGCGTAATTGATCTCCACCGCCACCACGCCGGGCAGACGCGCAACATGCTGCTCGTTCAACCACACACAGGCGGCGCAGGTAATGCCTTCGAGAATCAGCGACGCCTCGCGCTCGTTTTCGCCCACCGCGCGCACGAAGTTCTGCTGATATTCAGGATGATCGAACAGCCCCAGATCCTGCAGCGACACCGGCATGGATTCCCGCGGACTGTCAGGCAGCGCATCGCGGTGGCGGTAATAACCCGCCAGCCCGTTACCGACGATCGCCTGCGCCACAGTCTCGCACCCCGCGCAACAAAAACGCCGGGGCTGCTCATCCACTGTCACTTGATAATGAGCCTCGGGCGGAACGGGCAGACCACAGTGGTAACAGGCTTGCTCATCGGCAGGTGCCGCAGGAGTGGTCACAGTCGAATTCATGGAGACACTAACAATAAAGGAAGCGCTCTTGTAGCACACATCCACCCTGACCGCAGCAGGGTTGACGACGCGGCGACGACTCGTCCATGCATCCGGGGTACAAGCACGCCTCATCTTTCACGCTTTTGCATAATGACAGGAACGCGCAGGAAGTGCCCATAACGCGAATAAACATCTTCATTTTTATTCTTTGCTCGAACCACATTGTTGCAGCACACTAAAAAAACGAATCCGACCAGAACCTTTTTTGAGAAAGCGATACACAATGAATGCTCCCTTCGTTTCCAGTGTGCACGAGCGCGTCAGTACCGAAGAATGGCAGGAGCGGGTCAAACTGGCTGCGATCTATCGTCTGGCCGCGCTGCTGCACTGGACAGATCACATCTACACACATTTTTCCGTGCGCGTGCCCGGTGATCAGCCGCACTTTCTGATCAACCCCTACGGGCTGACTTTTGACGAAATTACCGCCAGCAGTCTCGTCAAACTGGACATAGATGGCAACATCATTGACGACCCTACGGGCCTGGGCATCAATCAGGCCGGCTTCGTCATCCACAGCGCCATCCATCGCGCCCGTCCGCACAGTCGTGCCGTGCTGCACACGCATACCACGGCGGGTATTGCGGTATCGGCACAAAAACATGGGTTGCTTACGATCTCGCAACACGCCGCCCGCTTCCATAACCGGCTGGCCTACCATACCTATGAAGGCATTGCGCTGGAAGAGGCTGAGCAACCGCGCCTGCTGGCCGATTTTGGTCAGCGCGACGCACTCATCCTGCGCAACCACGGTCTGCTCACCACCGGACGCGATCTGGAGGAAGCCTTCTATAACCTTTATTACCTGGAACGCGCCAGCGCTGCTCAGGTTGCCGCTCTGGCTGGCGGCAGCGAGATCGTCACCCTGCCCGAAGCAGTGGCCGAAAAAGCTGCTCGGCAGTTTGAGGCGGCCGTTGCTGCAGGACGCCACCAGTTGCATTGGGATGCCTATTTGCGGCAGTTGAACCGAGAAAATCCAGGGTATGCGCAATGAGTGTCAGTCGCCGTGATGTCCTTCGCGTTTTGGCTGCGGATCGTCTGAAGCAGATTCGCCGGTACTTTTGCGGTCGCATGAGTTGCTCAAAGTTTTTCATATCTAAATAGTAATTTATTCGTTCACCTCCTGTCCTTGTGTCAATAAACTAAAAGCATCTTTCGGATGCTTGACTTTCTTCAGGCATGAACAATGTTTATCAAGGGCTTACATGTTACCGATCAGCACCACTTTGCCGCGAGTTTTCGATATACCTGATGTTTTGAGCAAGCAAGGTGCATCGGTAACGATGAAAGATCCTCGCCACGCCAGGCCTGCAAAAAGGCTCCATCATTTGGGCGAAAAAGCATTTTTCATCATCTCATGGTTCGTTCCTCTGGCACTTGTTTTTTTCTGGGAACTCTTTTCCCGCCTGGGTTATCTCGCACCGCAAATTCTCTCTGCCCCCAGCACCGTAGCTAAAACTGCCTGGAATCTGGTTATTGATGGAGCACTTTTTACGCATCTGGGCGCAAGCCTCCTGCGTGCCTGTGTCGGTTTCATCATCGGTGGCATTCTGGGTTTTTCGCTGGGACTCTTCGCAGGATTTTCCAAACTGGCTGAGGCCGTGCTGGATCGTACCCTGCAGATGATGCGCGCCATTCCTTTTCTCGCGCTGCTGCCGTTGGTCATCATCTGGTTCGGCATTGATGAAAGCGGCAAGATTTTTCTTGTCACCATGGCGGTGCTGTTTCCCATCTATATCAATACCATGCTGGGCATTCGCCAGGTTGACCCGAAGCTCCTGGAAGTTGCCAAGGTAACAGGATTGACGGTCTGGAGCCGGATCCACAAGATTATCCTCCCTGGAGCAATGCCTTCCATTCTGACCGGAGTGCGCTACGCGCTGGCAACCGCCTGCATGGCGCTGGTCATTGCCGAGACACTCGCTACCGACAAAGGCATTGGCTTTCTCGTAATGGATGCCCGCGAATTCCTGCAAACTGATGTCATTATTTTAACCTTGATTATCTATGCGGTACTAGGCGTATTGGGCGACAGTCTGGCCCGGTTCCTGGAGCGCCGTCTGCTGGCCTGGCATCCGAATTACGCCGGAGATGTGCATTAAATGTCGAACACCGTAAAACAATCACCCGCCGTGATCGTGCGCCACCTGCGCCGCCAATATGGCAAGCGTGCGATTATTGATGATTTGGATTTGCAGATTGAAAGCGGCGAATTTGTGGCTCTGCTCGGGGAGAGCGGTTGTGGCAAAACGACGCTGGTGCGTGTTCTGGCGGGGCTTGACGAGGTAGATGGCGGGAGCATCGACAGTACGGGGGAAATCGCCGTTGTCTTTCAGGAGCACCGCTTGATGCCCTGGCTTTCACTGGAAGCCAATGTGGCGCTGGGGATGAACGAAAAAACAGGTCGATTGCTGGCGCACAACGCTTTGGGTGAAGTGGGCCTGGCAGGACGGGAAAACGATTGGCCTCGCAATCTGTCGGGAGGACAGGCGCAACGGGTGGCGCTCGCCAGGGCGCTTGTGCGCGAACCCAAGCTCTTGCTGCTGGACGAGCCCTTTGCCGCGCTGGATGCGCTCACCCGCATCAAGATGCATGTGCTGGTTAAAGATCTGGTCGCCCGCCATCAGCCCGGCGTTTTGTTGGTCACGCACGATGTAGATGAAGCCATCAGTCTGGCTGACCGCATTCTGGTGATGCGCAACGGTCACCTTGCCGCCAGCTACTTTGTGGCGGCAGAGACTGAACATGGGCGTGCAAGCTTGCTGCGCGAGAATCTTTTGCAGGAATTGAGCGTGGATATCTACACAAATGAGTCACGCACATGAGTTTCATTGACGTTTTTTCTCTCCCTTTGAAAAGGATTTCTCAGCATGCTCCTCAACGACAATTTTAATTCCATGCGCCGACGCCTGATTCAGAGCACCGCTGCCAGTATTGCTCTGGGCGCGGGGGCCGGGTTTGCCCTACCTGCATTTGCTGCACAGGAGACAGGTACACGCAATACCAACACCGTGCGACTGACTTGGGGGCCAGGCGGTATGCCACGGCTTGCCAAGGATCGGGGCGTATTTGAGAAAACCCTGGCAAAACAGGGGATCAAAGTGGAATGGGTCGGCCCCTTCCCCAATCACTCGCCAACGCTTCAGGCAGTGGTTGGGGGCAGCGCGGATTTTGGCTTCTATGGCAGTACGACGCCCACCCTGGCAGCGCTCATTGCTGGGTCGCCACTCGTTTTTACCCAATTTTTCGCTGTGACACCCAGTAGCACGGCCATTATTGTGAAAAAAGATTCCGCCATCAACTCGGTAAAGGATCTGGTTGGTAAAAGCGTGGCGATTAATCGCTCCGGGTTGGGTGAATTTTTACTGGTAGCTGCTCTGGAAAAATACAGTATTGCACGAGAAAAGGTGAGATTCGTCTACCTTAATCCGCCGGATGCTGCGCCCGCTTTTGGTCAGGGTAAAGTGGACGCTTGGTCAATGTGGTCGCCTGGTGTGGATATTGCCCGCGAGAAATATAATGGTAAGGATATTTTTCTCGAAGGCAGAGATCTGGACTTTGTCATCGATTACTCCACGTTGGTCACGACCCGCAAATTTGTCACAGAAAATTCTGCTCTGGTGCGAGCAGTGATTAACGCTTATACAGAAGAAGGAAAGTGGGCAGATGAGCACATAGCGGAAAGCGAAGCCATTTACCAGAATGCTGGCAAATATGGCGACAGTACCCGAGATTATTTGATCAGTCTGAATCGCAAGCGCCATTTCTATGAACCGGACGACCCGGATTTCCTGAAGAAATTCCAATGGGCTGCTGACTGGCTCACTGAGCGCAATATTATATCACGTAAAGTCAATGTAGCAGATTACGTGGTCAAAACCTGATGTTTGTGAGCTGCCCCAAACCGAGGCTGTCTCGTGTTTTATTGTTCCATAACCTTGAAAGGATCATTCCTCATGTCGAACCTGAAACAAGTTCATCTTGGTGTTAATGTACTCGCCTCCGGTCGTCACGATGCGGCGTGGAAAACGCTTCCTCATCCGGAAAAATTGCCGACCGATATCGACACGTTTATCCGCATTGCGCAAATTGCCGAACGTGGCAAAATTGATGCGCTCTTCCTCGCGGAAAATGCGGGCGGATTTCGGGATGAAGGCTTGCACCGACCATGGCGTGCGCTTGATCCTATCGTGCTTCACGCTGCTTTGAGCCAGTCAACAAAGCATATCGGCGTGGTGGCAACAACGACCAGCCTCTTCGGTCATCCCTATACCATTGCTCGCCAGATTGCGTCGCTGAACCACGTCAGCAAGGGCCGCGCAGCGTGGAACATCACCACGGGACAGGCGGCGGAAGTTCTGGAAGCCTACGGCGTGGAAAAAGGCTTCGAGCAGAACGACCGCTATCTGCGGGCCAGCGAGTTTACCGAGATCGTGACCCGGTTGTGGGACTCTTTGCCTGAGGAAGCCATCGTGGCGGATGTGGCCCGCCATGTTTTCGTGGATGAGGAAAAGCTTCAAGCCGTTAATTTCAAAGGCAAACATTTCAGTTCCAGTGGGGTTTTGCAAACCCCTGCCGGTTGGCAACGCCCTGTGATTTTCCAGGCCGGGCAATCGGAAGAAAGCAAGGCTTTCGGTGCCCGCTACGCGGATGCGCTCTTTACCGGACAGCGCACGCTGGAAAACGGCAAGAAGTTTTATCGCGACACCAAGGGGCTTGCCAGGGCTTTTGGCCGCGATCCTTCGCAATTTCTGGTCATCCCCGGCCTCTTCCCCATTCTGGGCAGTACCGAAGCCGAAGCGCTACGCCATAAACGGGAGCTGGATGAGCAGCTCGACCATGAGTTTCTTCTGGAAGAGCTGGCACGCTTTACGAGGCTGGAAGTGAGCGATTTCGACCTCAATCAACCGCTCCCCTTCGATAAAATCGAGGCAGCCTCCAGCTCCGTTCCCGTGGCTTTGCGCTGGCATCGCCAAGTCGTCATCAACGAAGCTCGTGCAAAAGGACTCACGACCCGCGAAGTGCTGCTCAGCAATTTAACCGGAGGGCATCGCGCCATTGTCGGCACCCCGGAACAAATTGCAGCCAACATTCTGGAATGGCTCGATAACGATGCCGCCGATGGCTTTAACCTGAATGTGGCTATTTTGCCTGGCGGCCTGGAAGACATCGTCGACCATCTCATTCCCGTGCTGCAAAAAGCCGGACGTTTCAGAACGGAATACACGGGGCAGACCTTGCGCGAACATCTGGGGCTGAAGCCTTATGTTGCCCGGTCAGGACAATCTGCTACACGCGCTGCTTGAGATACGTGATAGAAGCCAATCCCTGAACCACCTGCCGTGCGCGAGTGGTTCAGGCTTGATGACAAATCCGTGCCTGCATGCTTAACCGATGGCGAAATGACAGGCCACTGTATGTCCTTTGTCTGCTGCCTGTAGTAACGGTTCCTCGGCACGACAGCGAGCTTCCGCATAAGGGCAGCGGGTCTGGAAACGACAGCCGGAGGGCGGGTTCAAGGGGCTGGGCAGGTCGCCTTGCAAGATGATACGTTTCTTGTTACCCAGGATGCTTTTGCGATGAGGCGAAGGGATCGCGGACATCAGCGCCTGCGTATAAGGATGCAGCGGCGCCCGCCAGATATTTTCACTCGGGGCCTGTTCTACCACTTTGCCCAGATACATGACCGCGATGCGATCCGACATATGGCGCACTACCGCGAGATCATGTGAGATAAACAGGTAGGCGACACCATAGGCTGCACGCAGATCCAGTAACAGGTTCAGGATTTGTGCCCGGATGGAGACATCCAGGGCAGAGACGGCCTCGTCGCAGACGATGAGATCTGGCCGCAATGCCAAGGCACGGGCAATGCCAATGCGTTGGCGTTGTCCACCGGAGAATTCATGTGGGTAGCGCCACGCGGACTCCAGATGCAGACCAACCCGCTCCAAAAGCCAGGATACCCGCGCTTTACGGGCGACTTTGTCGCCCCGGCGGTGCACGATCAAGGGTTCTTCCAGCGTTCGGCCTATGCTCTGGCGCGGGTTCAGGGATGAAAACGGGTCTTGAAACACCATTTGCAGTCGGGCATGGCGAGCGAGGCGTTCAGCCTTGTCGCTTTGTGCGATGTTTTTGCCGTCGAAAAGAATTTCCCCCGCTGAGGGCGGATAAAGCGCCATGATGAGCCGGGCGAGCGTGGATTTTCCGCAGCCGCTTTCCCCCACCAGCCCGAGCGTTTCTCCCCGTTGGAGCACCAGATCAACTGACGAGAGTGCATGCACCTGGCCCGCGTCGGTAGTGAAGATTTTGCTCAGGCGTTTTAATTCAAGTAAAGGTGGTACGTTTTGCGTCGCATTCTGATGAATGGCACCAACGTTTGTTGTCAGATGGTTTTCAATGATCGCGTTCATGCTGCTTCGCTTTCCACCGGGAGGGGTATCGCATCCGGTCGGGCAGGCAGAAAACAGGCCACGCGGTGCCTGCTGCCGGGGAAGGATTCGGGCTCGGTGTCGGTTGCCAGCGGGGGTGTTTGTTTGTCACAGAGTGCGTGGCGGGCGTTGCAGCGCTCGGCAAAAGCGCAGCCCTGGACGGGATTGAGCAGCGAGGGCGCGGAACCGGGAATTTCCGGTAACTTCGTACCCGGTGCCAGGGCTTCGATGTTGACCGAGGCCAGCAGCCCCGCCGTGTAGGGATGACGGGCAGCGGTAAACAGCCGGTCGATGCTGCCTTCCTCGACTACGCGGCCTGCATACATTACCGCAGCACGATGCGCTGTTTCGGCAACCATGCCCAGATCGTGTGTAATCAACAGCATTCCCATGCCATTGGCGGCTTGCAGTTCTTTCAACAGTTCCAGAATTTGCGCCTGGGTGGTGACATCAAGCGCAGTGGTCGGCTCGTCAGCAATGAGCAGGTCCGGCTCGCAGGACAGCGCCATGGCAATCATGGCGCGCTGGCGCATCCCGCCCGAGAGGCGATGCGGAAATTCATGCACCCGCTGGGCGGGGGAAGGAATGCCCATGCGCTCGAGCAGGGTCACCGCTTGCTCGAAGGCTTGTTTCCGGCTGACTTTGCGGTGCAGGCGGATCGCTTCCACGATTTGCGTCCCGATGCTTTGCACGGGATTGAAAGCGGATAAGGGTTCCTGAAAAATCATGGCGATGCGGTTGCCGCGAATCTGGCGGATAGCCGCTGTGCCGAGTTTGAGCAGATCCTGGCCCTGAAACAGGATTTCGCCACCTTCGATGCGCCCCGGTGCTGAAATCAGTCGCAGAATGGAAGCCGCCGTCACCGATTTACCACTACCGCTTTCGCCCACCAGAGCCAGGGTCTCGCCTGCCGCGATAGAAAAACTCACTTCATCGACGGCACGGATGATTCCTCTGCGGGAGTGGAAGCAGGTAGCGAGTTTGTGGACAGAGAGCAGTTCGCTCATGGCGTTCTCAGCGTTTGTGCAGCTGCGGGTTCAGGGCATCGTTCAAGCCCTCGCCCAGCAGGTTGAAAGCCAGTACCACCACGAGGATGGCGATGCCGGGAATGCCACAGATGTACCAGGCATCGACGACCTGCTCACGACCATTGCCGATGATGGTGCCCCAACTCATCACGTTGGGGTCGCCCAGCCCGAGGAAGGAGAGTGAGGCTTCGGTGAGGATGGCGGTGGCGATGTTGAGCGCGGAAATGACGATAACCGGCGGTAAGGCATTGGGCAGAAGCTGAGTCAGGATCAGGCGCGGATCGCTCATTCCCAAGGTTCTGGCAGCGAGCACAAATTCCCGCTCGCGCAGAACCAGGAATGCGGAACGCACCAGTCGCGCCGTTGGCGGCCAGGAGACAATGCCAATGGCAAAGACAGCAGTCACCACAGACGGCTTGAAAACGGCCACCAGCACCACCGCCAGCACGAATTGCGGCACGGTCTGGAAAAGTTCGGTGATGCGCATCAGGAAGGCATCGACCCAGCCCCGGTAAAACCCGCCGAGTGCACCGAAAGTAATGCCCACCAGCGCCGAGATGAAAGCGCTGGCAAAGCCGACCAGCAGGGAGACCTTCGCCCCCGAAACCATGCCGGTGGCGATGTCGCGTCCCATGATGTCGGTGCCCAGCGGACTGTCGGGGTCATCGCCCGGCCACAACATGGGGGCGTTCGCCATCTCCCACGGATCTCCGGGTAAATAGAACGACCCCAGCACGGCGATCAGAATCACCGCGACCAGCAGGAGAAGTCCCGCAATGGCTGCGCGATTTTGCAGGATGTGTTCCAGAATGATGCGATACATAACGGTTGTTCGTTAATGTTGCAGCTCGATGCGTGGATCCAGGAAGGCATAGACCGCATCCACGCAGATGTTGATGAGGGTGACAACCACTGAACTGAACAGGAGAATGCCGAGCAGGAGGTTCAAATCCCGCGCCAGAATGGATTCAAAGGCGAGCCGCCCCAGGCCCGGCCAACTGAATACCGATTCCACCAGCACTGCGCCGCTCAGGATAGAGCTGACTTGCAGGCCCAACATTGTCAAGAGCGGCAGGAGCGCATTTCTCAGAGCATGGAACAGGGTGATCCGTGTTTCTGTTGCGCCTTTCGCCCGTGCGGTACGGATGAAGTCGGCTCCATAGCTCTCCAGCATGGCCGTGCGCACGAGCTTGGCATAAACCGCGAGGTAGAAAGTCGCCAGCGTGGCAGCGGGCAGAATGGCATGCCGGGTGACATCCCAAGCATAGGTCAGCCCGGTGTAATCCGCACTGATATCTGTCATGTTGCCAGAGGGTAGCCAACCCAATCGACCGGAAAACAGCACGATAGCCATCAAGCCCAGCCAGAAAGTCGGCAGCGCATAGGTGATGAGTACGAATACTGCAATGAGGCGATCTGCCCAGCGATGGACGTAAAGCGACGAAATGACGCCCAGTGCCAGCCCCGCCACCAGTGCGATGCCCATTGCGGTGAGCATGAGCAGCAAGGTGGCGGGCAGGCGATCCAAAATCAGGGTCAGCACCGGCATGTTCTGACGGAACGAAAACCCCAGATCCAGCGTAAACACGCTTTTGAGATAGAACACAAGCTGGACGTAAATGGGTCGATCCAGCCCGAATTCGGTGCGCAGTTGCGCCATGTATTCCGGGGTGGCAGCACCGGCTTCGCCCGCCAGCACGTCCACCACATCCCCCGGAGCCAGTTGCAGGATCAGGAAATTGAGTATGGCAATGCCTGCGATTACCGGCACTGCCAGCCAGAGGCGGCGGCGCAGGAATTTCAGTACGGTAGGAAAGTGGCTGCTGCTCATGGAGTTTATTTCTTCGGTTCCAGCCAGGCATCCGCATAGGAAGCGAAGAGGCCGTCAGCCTGCAAGGCGAGTTTCTTGAAGCGCGCCGTAGAAACCGTGTACCAGACTGGTTCGACCAGTTCCAGCAGCGGCACGTCTTCCTGCACGATCTGCTGCCAGTCCTTGATCAGCGCCTTACGCCTGACCTCATCCGGCTCGGCCGCAGCCTGTTCCATGATGGCGTCCAGCTTGGGGTTGGAGTAACCGGAACCGTTGGTCCAGGGCACCCCCTTGCGGATGTTCTGCGTCCAGAAAATGCGCTGTACGCCCAGGGTCGGGTCGGGCAGGCGGTGCATGCTGGAATTCATCATGTCATAGTCCTGCTCAGTGAATACGTAACGCAGGAAAGTAGCAAAGTCCGGCCCCTGCAATTCCACTTCCACGCCGATTTTCGACAAAGCCTGCTTGGTGAATTCTGCCGTACGGATGTTTTGCGGACTGCCACCGGCACCATCATGGATGAGGCGCAATTTAAAACGTTTGCCGCTCTTGTCGGTTTTGTAGCCGGCTTCATCAAGCAATTGCGCTGCACGTTCCAGGTCAGGGGCATATTGACGGGTGTCGGCAGAATAGTATTTGCTCACCGAGGAAGGCACTGGCCCCGTGGCAACTTTCCCGTAGCCCAGATACACCAGCTTCAGCAGCGTTTGTTTGTTGATGGCGTGGGCAATGGCCTGGCGCACGCGTACATCGCTCAAAGGCTTGTTGCGCACATTGAACTGAAGAAAAGCGATGGTCGCCAAGTAATTACCGTCGATCAAATTGATACTATATTTCGACTTGTCTTCAAATTGCTGCAGGCTGGTGACGGGCAGGGCAGAACCCAGAACGACATCCAGTTCGCCTGCTTTCAGTGCGACGATGCGGGCGGCAGAATCGGGGATGAATTTGAAGACGATTCCGTCGAGAAAGGGTTGTCCCTTTTGCCAGTAATTGGGGTTCTTTTCCAGACGGATATGACTGCCTTTTACCCATTCCTTAAAAACGAATGGCCCGGTACCCACGGGTTTAGTGTTATACGGATTATTAACAATATCGGTGCCTTCATAGATGTGACGGGGCAACACCTGAGCGCCATAAGTGTTGATGTAATTCAGAATATAAGGCGCAGGAGCAGAAAGATGAAGGATGACTTTGTGTGGATTTGGGGTGTCTACTTTAGTGACATTGCCGAAAGCGGATTTTCCGAATGGATGGAGCTTTTGCCAGACTTCCTTCAGGGTAAATTCCACATCGGCGGCGGTGAAATCCTTGCCATCGTGCCACTTGACGCCCTGCCTGAGATCAAAACTCAGGGTGAGTCCATCGGGGGAAACCTCCCATTTTGTTGCCAGCGCCGGAACGGGGTTCAGATTGACGTCGAACGCCACCAGCCCTTCCACGATTTTGCTGGAGACCTCTCCGATGAACATGGTAGTATTGATGCCTGAATTGAGGCCAACCGGCTCGGTTGGCACCGTAATATTCAAAATGCCACCGTACACAGGCGTGTCGCCCACAGTTTGCGCATTGGCAGTCGAAAAACCGGCAATCAGGAATGCAGCACCAAGATTTGAAACAGCGTGCAGCAGGGTTTGAACGGACATGAATTCCTCCGAAGGTTGAATGGATAGAGAATAATCCGATTATTATAAAAAACAAATTTACTAAAAGAGAAATAAGAAATTAATTTAATGTTATCTAAGTAACAGAAAAGTGCAGCCCCAGATCCTGCAACGACACCGACATGGATTCCTGCGGACTGTCAGGCAGCGCATTGTCGGCAGTCAGACACCGTAGAAGACGCCCTGAACGGCTTCGCCTACCTGCCGCAACGGGATGTGGACATTGTGCGGAACTGGCTGCATCGACCGTATGTCGTGTAAAAAGGCCAGAACCCTTGTGTTTGCTTAGGTTTCTGGCCTTTAACGGACTACTTCGGATGATCTGTTGGTGCGCTGACCGGAATCGAAGAACACCTATAGCATGTTGATATTACTCGGTTTTAATTTCTTCGCTGCGAATGTTACCAACAATGTTACCAACTCATCGCATCTTCACCTCAATCCAGCGCCGCGAAGGATACGCCAAAACATCCGTACCGCGCCACCCCACCACCTTGAGCACGCACAGTCAGTCACCATTGCCCGCATAGCGTCACGGCCCCAGAAGCATCAGTTGCAAACCATCTGCCCGCCGATCATGTGACAAGCTGGCCCGCCACCGGGACGGGTATAAACATCACCCCCGGCAGAGTTATACCTCCCACCCACGTTATCCCAACATCCACCAGAGTCGCACCCCGTGATGACAGTTGGACGTGGTGCGGCAGGTATAGCGACCTCGCGGCGATGTGCAGGCTCAATGGGCACTGAGTCAAACGGCAGACTGCATGCTTTCTGATACGCGACTTTCTTCGCCGCTATCGCGCTCTTGTCCTTCTTGATTGAGCCTGCTTCCAGTTCGTACGAACGTTGCGCCTGCTTGCAAGCTTCTTTGCTGGCATAGTCGCTTGACGATACTTGCTCGACAGCACGTTGCTGGGGCGCGTTCCTTTCAGAGTGTGTACGAATCTGCTGGTTGAGCCGCTCACGGTCGGCGTCGTCAGTTTCAATCGTGTTGCTCTGGATGTGGATTGCGTTGCCCGTTGTAGTGGTGGGGCAAGGTGTACCGGAGTAGATGATCTTTCCGGTCTTGTCATCCTTGCACTTGAACACTTGTGCATCGGCGTGTCCGGCGAGCATCAGCCCCACGGCCAAGAATGACATGGCAAGTAAATTTACCTGCGAAATAATCGTGTTTGTCATGGCAATATCCAAGAAAACGTGCCACATGAACATACCCGATCAGCCGCGCCACCACCAGTAATTAATGCTCAGTCATCTCAGACTCATACTTGGATTGGAATCTACTCCCCCGCCACCACGCAAAGCCCGCTGGTTAGCGCCGGTGAATGCGGTTAGTGCACTAACCTCGTTGCTAACCACGTTGCTAACCACGCTCTTGCTAACCAGCTTCTCAAGATGTCATTGACATTGTTCCAGCCTGAGCCGCTTCACCTTGCCAGCCATCTCCTCGTGCTGGCAGCCGATGGAGTTACCGCAATCATCTGCGATGTACTTGCCGACATTGGCAAGGTGGCGGATGGCGTCATCATCGTTCAGGCGGTCGATTGCGTAAAAGATGGCACGCAACCATTCCAGCACCTCGATAGCCTGGCGCGTGGGTGACAGGACATTTTCCGGCGTTTCGCCGAACACATCCCGGAAGGCTTGTACGGGGTCGGTGATGTTGGTTTGTTGATTCATGGCAATGTTCCTCGTGCTGCGTGTGTGTTTCCCGCTTTCCTGAGTCCAATCAGGGGGGCGGAACCGTGAGGGTTGGACTACCGGGCACGAGGAACCGGCGCATCAGAAGATGCCCCACACGGCCCGCCCATAGCGGGCAATGCCATGCGCACACAAAAAAGCCGCGTGAATGGCGCGGCTGGTGCGCCTCGTTCAGTTCGGGAGTCCAATCCCGTGCCTGTTGTTTGCAGGCAAGCCAATGGTGCATCGTGCCAGCGCCAGAGTCAAACGCTTTTCACGGGCTACTACATGCAGTTGAAACGTGATCATCATGCACTACATGCGGTATGTCGAACGTACCGCGCCACCCCGCGCCACCATCAGCGCCCTGCGCTCTGCCTCTTCCCGTGTGAAGCCCGCATCAAATTCGAGAATCCCGGCCCGCTCTTCGTAACGCTCACGGCATGCGATGCACGTCTCCCGGTCGGCGGACTGCACGCGCCAGCACTGCGCCCGCTCTTCCGTTTCGCTCGTGATTTTGCAGACATCCTGTTTTTGTGCGGTAACAGCGGTAACGGCGGTACAACCATTGGTATTGCTAGGTTTTCCTGTTACCGCTGGCTCTGGTACAAGCGGTAACAGCGGTAACAATTCTGATGCCCCCCGCCCTGTTACCTCGCTTTTGTTACCGCTGGAAAATTCCCCTGCGGTAACACGCAAACCCGCGCCGTTACTGGGTTGTACCGCTGTTACCGCCGTTACCGGTGTTTTGCGGTATGTCTGCAATGTTGAAAAATCGAACGCCATCATTCGTCCTCCCACATGCGCCCGGTGAAAATGTAGCAGCGTGTCAGCTTCATGCCCGGAAGCCGGACAGGAATAGTCGAGCGGTTGCCGTCTTCGCGCTTCAACCATCCAGCAGCAAGAAGCGTCCGCGCCACCGCCTTGTGGTCAAGCCCCTTGCACACCTCCCGCTTGAACGCTTCCGGCAACACCAGATATTGCCTGTCTCCGTTTTCTGTTCGGAAGAACCCCACCCGATTGATGACGCGCTGCTCAGCGGTGGCGTTCATGTCCTCGAACCTACTGGCTCCATGTGCCTCGATGAATGCCCGCACCTGCGCCAGCATCTCCCGCGCCTCCTTGTTACCCGCGCCACCGAAGCCCGCAAGCCACGAGGCAAAGCATTTCTGTGCCGCTGCGGCTGCCTCTCCTTCCTGCCAGCCGGTCAGGTTGAAAGCGGTCGCCAGTTCCCCCGCCCCCGCCACCAGGGCGAAGCGCCGCGCCACCCGCGCCACCTGCCCGGATGCACCACGAGGCACCACCTCATCCACAAACTGCCGGATGCCATCAGCAAGCAAGGCAGGGAGCGCCGCCCGTTCTGCAACGATAAGTCGTAGCCATTCCATGCCCACCGCGCCGTGATACTTGCGGGCGATCTCAAGTAACGATTCTGCGAACACATTTACTTTCTGGTGGCCGTGGATATCCTCGAATGCGCCCATGCCCGCACCACCGTCGGCCTCGATGTCAGCCATGCGAATCTCCTGCCCTGCATTGGTGCGCTTCCCGGCCTGCGCCATCATGCTGGTGAGCGACACTTCCCCCGACGACAGGAACAGCAAGCGCCAGCGTGCCGCTTGCCGTGCCGTCCCGGTTCGCCCCGCCCTGCTCTTGCCGGAACCGTTCGCCAGCATGTAGGCAATTTCGCCCGCGTCGTGGGGGTCGACTTGGGATATCTCATCGAGCACCAGCACCCCGTCATTGTGGAGCGCCGCCAATCCCTCCAGCCCGTTCGATGTAGCCCGCCACGATCTCAGGTAGGTGTCGGGGTTGCCCCATACAGATGCCGCCAGATATTGCGATGTGCTCTTGCCTGATGATGAACCACCCCGGAAATGGAACCCGCCAGAATCCACGCCTGCCACATTCAGCAAAGAGCCAGCGAAGGCGGTAGATATTGCGAACACCAACCGGGAATTACCCGCAGCCATCGCCCCCACGGTGTCCCGCCACTCCGCTACCGTTCCAGAAGATGACAGGGCAGGGTCAAGCGTTTGCGCATTTTGGAACACGACATGCTCGCCGTCCTGCCCGATAGCCTCGCCGGGGATGACATAAACAGCGCCGTGCCAGCCAAGTCGATCAACGCACCTTGCCCGTGGTTTTACCTTCGTTCCAAGATATGCCAATAGCAAAGCCCGTTCCTTCCTGCCTCCAGACATGGCAAGCCCTTGGTGCGCCAGTTCTTCCCGTACCGCAATGCCGTCGCCCTGCAACATGCTCGCGGGCATGGCCCATGTGTGCGCCCGTCCATCGCCGTCTTTCCATTCGAGCAAGCGCCCCCATGACTCGCCCTTGTCGTTGCGCGTCATGGCGCGGATGTGAAGCGGTGAGCATATCCATGTCTCGCCGTCATCGTCTGGGGCAACATGGAACACGCCTTTGTCAGTCACCTTGAACGGGCTTTCAAAGGTGGTCGGTGCGTCACGCTGCGTCACCGGTGCGTCACGCTGCGTCACATGTGCGTCACGGATGCACCGCGCCACCGCTTCCGGCCCGCGTGCCTGCGCCAGGTCGTTGAAGTCTGTTGCGCCTTCTGGCCTGTCCGCGCCAAAGTCAGGCACCGCCACCGCGCCACCGACAGCCGCCGCCGCTTCGGTGGCCTTCTTCAAGCCGGGGTTTTCTTTCGTCATGTGGTCATCGTCGGCGCAGACCACGATCTGCACATCCGGCAGCTTTTCGCGCAAGGCTTGCGCCACCGGTAGCAGGTTGCCCGCGTCAAATGCCACCGCCACCGCGTACCCGGTTGCCTCAAAGATGCTCGCCGCCGTGGCAAACCCTTCCGCAACGCAGAGCACCCCCGCCGGTTTGCCAATGCTGAAATAGCACCCGCGCTTGCGCCCCCCGGTCAGGAATCGCTTTTGACCGTCAGGCCCGATCATTTGCAATGAGTGGAGCACGCCCGCCGCATCCCGGAGCGGCAAGACAAGGCTGCTTTTGTGCTGGCGTGCCCCGTGTCCATGCGCGGCAATCCCCTTGTTCCGCAAATAGTCATGGCCCGTGCATGGGTAGGCTTCCGCCCAAATCAGGCTTGCCTGTTCTCGGGCGTCTTCCCTGCGCCTGGCTGTGTCAGCTTCCCGCGCCACCCGCGCCGCCTCGATTCGCTCACGGTGTGCGGCCTCTTCCGCCGGGGTCAGCGCACGCCCCACGTCAGCCCGCCAGTTCTCCCACCCCCGGCCATCGCGGTGATTCTCGAATCCGCCCGCCGGAATACCGTCCAAATGGAGTAAATAGGCCGCATCCTGTTTGCCGGGTTTCCCCACGGTGTCGCATCGGTGCAGCTTTCCATCTGCGAGAAGGTCATCAGGCGGCACGATGTCACGAGCAACAAGCGCAGACCGGAATTGCTCAATAGGGTCATTCATTGCCCTCTTCCCTACTTTCAGGCGGCGTCCATTCCGGTACGCCCAAAGAATAAAACGCCACATTCCGTCGGATACGCCCACGAAACTTTACTTCTGGAGCAATCCGCGTAATGACATCGAACCCCATGCCGCGCAAGTTATGAACCCGCGCCGCCGCTTCCGGAATTGCGTATTCTGCCGTCAAAATGAGCGATAGCATGGGCTGGTGTTGCCGAATCAGCGCCAGCACCTCAGCGCATTGCCCGGTGACAATTGGTGCCTTCTGCTTATTCATGATGCCCTCCTCACGCATTCGCAATCAGAGCGCGGATGTCTTCAACACGCCAGAACACGGCACGCCCGCCGCCGATTCTGACAGGAGCCGGGAAGCGCCCGGACTTGACGCCTAACCACCAAGTCGTTTTTTTGACCGGGACAATCGGCGGGGTGTTGGTCTTGGGGTCGCCAATGATTTGCGGCAGGCGAAGAAAGCCGGTTTCAGGTATGGCATTCATTGCGGTACGTCCTGTGGTTGTGAGTAACAGGGCGTATCCTCTAGCGCAGTGCTATAAAAGAAAATGTCGTTAAGCGGCTTAACGACATTTTTCATGCGGTTAAGCCGCTTAACGACATTTTTATGAGGCTTTCTTGAACCAGTCGGTGATGGTTCGCAATGCGTGCGTCTGGGTCATCACAACGTCAATAGTGCGCCCGTGGTCTATGATTTCCTCTTTCAAGCCACGCGCCGCCTTGCTCGGGGATTGCCATGTGCCAGCCCTGTACCTTTCGACGGCCCATGCTCTCAGCAAGCTCCATTTTTGGCGGTTAGCTTTCCCGCCTCGCCTTCCGGCTTCTTTCATGAAATCACGAACCTCGCGCTTTACCTCTTCCGGGACTCTCGGTGCGGGCTTCTGGTGCAGCATGTCGAACGCCCCGCACCAATACAAAACCATTGCCATGCCGGGGTCGCCCTTCCCCTTTATACTGCGGAAACATGAAATGATCTCAGCGACAATCATCATTTCCGCAAGTGGTTTAGCAGTCAGGGTGCCTTCTGCGATTGCCCTGCAAAGAAACTCCCCGCGCTCTTTCTCCGCGCCCGGCGATTGTCTATGCCCCTCGAACCAGTCCTGGAACGATACGGGTCTTACCTTTGGGAAACCGCCTACCCTGTCCGCAAATCCCCCCCGTTCTCCATTGAATGCGCGGGCAAGTACCCTGCAAATAATATCGCCGTGTGTGCTGCTCTCGTTCATCTGATGCTCCTTTCCTGTAGCCCCGGTGTTCGGCCCGTCGGCCTAGGCGCGGCAAAACTTTCAGGCTCGCAGCGGTATCACGTCGGCCCCGGTCTTGAGCCGGTCGAGATAGTCCGCCCATGACTGCATCATTTCCCGGCGCTGTTTCAGATACTTGGTGCGGTTGTAGGCAGTGCCCAGTGCATCGGGCACGGAGTGCGCCAACTGATGTTCTATCCATTCAGGGGGAAATTCCAACTCTTCCGCCAGCAGGGTACGCGCCATTGCCCGGAAGCCATGCCCGGTCATCTGCGCCCCGGTGTCGTACCCCATGCGCTGCAAAGCCCGGTTTATGGTGGCGTCACTGAGCGGCTTCCCCTGCATCCTGCCCGGAAACACAAGCCCGGTTTTGTCCTCCCCGCTGATAGGGCGCATGGATTCGAGTATGGCAACAGCCTGGCGTGACAGGGGGACACTGTGCGCGGTGCCGGTCTTGCTGGCGGTGTAGCGCCATTCTGCCCTGTCAAAGTCGATATCTGACCAACGCGCCTCGCGTAGCTCCCCGATGCGCACGAACACGAGCGGTGCCAGCCTGAGCGCACCGACAACTTCGGGCAGACCTTGATAGCCGTCGATATCTCGCAGGAGTTTGCCCACTTCCAGCGGTGCAGTGATCGCGGCAAAGTGTTTGACCGTGGTTTTCTTGAGTGCGCCGCGCAAGTCTGGCACGGGGTCGCGTTCTGCATATCCCTTCTGTACCGCGTACCGCATGATGCGAGAGATGTAGGTCGATGCCTTCTCCACGGTGTTGGATACTCCACGCGCCTCCATCTGACGCAACACGGGGAGTATGGTTTTGGCGGCAATGTCAGCAACAGGAGTGTCACCCAGCAGGGGAAACACGTTTCTTTCCAGATTCGCCCATGCTCTCGCCGCCGTTCCCGGTGATATCCCGTTCGACCACACGTCGAACCACTCACGCCCCAGCGCCCTGAAATTATTTGCTGCACGCTCCTGGCTTGCGGCCTTCGCCGTTTTGCGTTGCTCGCCGGGGTCGATGCCTTGAGCAAGCAGCTTCTTTGCTGCCTCCCGGCGCTCGCGTGCATCTTTTAACCCGATGTCAGGATAAACACCCATTGACAGGGTTTTCTGTTTGCCGCCATAGCGGTAGCTGAACCGCCACCACTTGCCGCCGTTCGCTTTCAGCAGGACGAACAGCCCGTCACCATCCGCTTGCTTTTTGTCCGTGCCCTGGGGCTTGTAATTCCGCAGGAAGGTATCTGTCAGCGCCATGTTGGTAACTCCATTGTTGGTAAACAGCAGGCACCAACAAAGTTACCAACAGAACCGGCGGATGTCAATGGTAAGTAATGGACGATGCTGGACATGAAAAAGGCCAGAACCCTTGTGTTTGCTTAGGTTTCTGGCCTTTAACGGACTACTTCGGATGATCTGTTGGTGCTGCTGACCGGAATCGAACTGGTGACCTACTGATTACGAATCAGTTGCTCTACCGACTGAGCTACAGCAGCACAAAGAGAGGGCAGGACTATACCCGACTCCCCCCCGCCGTTCAAGCGCCGTGACCCCCGGCGGCGCCGTTCCCGTTGTGCGCCCCACTATAATCCCCCGCTGTATCCCCCGCTGTACCCCCATATCGCCGCCCAGTCATAGCTGGCGGGCAGGAGATGTGGATCATCGTGAGCGTAGCTCTGGATGCGGTAATCGTTGGAGCCAATCCGGCGCAGGCGCGGCACTTTCAGCACCTTCCCGCGCATGTCAAGAAAAGAGAGCACGTCACGCGGCATATTGGTCGCCTCCCGCACCGAGGCATGTATGCGCCGACTGACGACCGCCAGCTCGCCATTGGACAGACGCACAATGCTGCCCGGCGGAAACGCCCCCAGCCGCCCCATCAGCAGGCGGGCGAGGCTGAGGTCGAGCATGTCGAGATCGGTGCCAAACATGTGCTGGGTCAGGGTGCCGAGATCCCGCGTCTGGGCGATGCTCAAGTAGCGTGCTCCGCGCGTTCGTCTGACCCGGAAGCGCGCCGCCAGGATATCGACCAGACGCAACATCCGCCCTTCCAGACAGATATTGCCTTTGGACAGCCCGCCGGGATAGCCGCTCCCATCCACGTTTTCGTGATGCTGCGACACCGCGCGCGACCAGATCTCCGGCACGCCGATCGCCTGCAGAATCATCGCCGCATAACGCGGATGATCGACCAGATCGGGACGCAGTTCATCCGGCAACGGCCCGTGCAAAGCCGCCATTTCATTATGAAAGCGCATGCTGCCGAGATTCATGGTCAGCGCCGCGCCCACCAGTCCGATAATTTCGTCGCGGGTAAATGCGTGGGCGCTGCCCAGCTCCGCAGCAAAAAGCGCCGCCAGCATCGACTGGGTGACGCTGGCCGAGGCCGGATAAGCCAGCCGGGTAAAGCCGATACAGGCATCGGGGTCAAGCTGCCAGTTGTCATAGACCGCTTCAGCGAGTTCCGCACAACAGCCGACATCGACAAAATCGCCCGCACCCACCATGGCATCGACCATGGACAGGGTTTCGCCGATTTCCGCGAGCGTGAAGAGCGGATCGACCGGGGAGAACACTTCCGCTTCCAGCGCCCGGCAAAACAGCCGCCGCCCGATGAGCACACGATAAGCCGCATCATTGATGGGCGCACCCTGGCGCAACAGCAGGCTGCCATACATATCAAAAAAATCGCAGGGCACCCGCTTCCAGGGTTCAGCCGAGGCGAAGATCACCGGACGCAGGACTAGCGACGACGTTATCCTTTTCGCTTCCGCCAGCCCCTCGTACATCGCCATGCCCCTCGTGCTCCTCGCGTCTTCCTGCGCCCATTCCCGGCATTCTAGCATTCCAGCATGCTGTTTCTCATGCTCACACCTGAGCGCAGCGGCTCAAGCCCATGCCGCGCCCGCGCCCGATCACAGGCCGGCTCGCCCATGCCGAGTGCCGCGTAAGGGGCGAAATCGTGGCAGGGCGAAGGGCGTCGGGCGTAAATCGCGCAGGACACTTCGCGCCCGATCTCCCCCGTGAGCGCGATGCAGCGCGGCGGCGCGTCATCGGTGCCGCGCATACGGCGCAGCCTGGGCGTCACCGTCATGCACAGATCAAGAGGGACACCCTCTTCCCCACTCTCGGAAACATGAAAATCCACCCGGCAGGCCGCGCAGCACGCCCCGCAGCACCGGCACGGGTCAAGCGTTTCAGTCACGCGGCGCTCCGCAGCACTTCTTGTACTTTTTGCCGCTGCCACACGGACAGACGTCATTCCGCCCCGCCTCCGCATTCACATTCGCCGCCACCGCAGACCCGGTGGCAAGAATTTGCGGCGCAGGCAGATCCAGGTCGCGCCAGCGGGCAAAAACATCATTCACCGTCTCACCCGCTGCGGCCAGCCAGCCCAGGCGGATTTCCTCATCCGCCATCCCCCCTGCGTCCGCGTCCTCATCCTCATCCGCATCTTCCGACCAGGGCGCAATCGCCTCTTCCAGGGCGCTCAAGACCGCTTCCGCGCTATCTTCCGGCACGTCCTCACGCCAGCCATCGGGCCACAGTTCAAACCCCTGGCTGAAACCCGTCACCCACTCGTCGCCCAACTGCAAGTCGCCCGCCACGTTGCCAGATTCGTCATCCTCGCCAGTAGCAAAACAAAACGGCTCCCAGCACTCCCCCTCGTCACAGCCCAGCGTGGTCGCCAGTTCGTTGTAATAAGCCAGCACGAGGCTGATGGCGCGCTGCAGGCCACGCCCACCGCCGAAATTCATGTCCCCATGCGCCGACCACACCGCCGGCAGCCACTGCTCGGGCGCGATCGGGCGCGGCGAAATCAGAATTGCGGCGAGGAAACCATCCAGCATTTCCAGATCCATACAGTCTTCAGGCACCTGGTCAGAAACGAGAATTTCTTCCAGCGCCTCGAAATCTTCGTCGCTCATCAGCAAGGGCGGGTCAGAAAAATTGCTCATATACTCGGAACTCCTGTAGGGCATGATGAGGGTTGACATCCCCCTCGCAAAAAAAAGCCATTATCCATCAAGATCAACGACCAAACGATACAGTGTTTGCCCCGAATCACGATATTTGCGCTCAAACGGGGTCAAAGCCTGAGGCGCGAGGAATTCGCCCCAGGCCACCGTCCGCCCCAGCACCAGCTCCAGCGCAGCGGCAAATTCCGCCACATAAACCGGCCAGTTGCTGCGGCATTCGAGCACCCCGCCCAACTGCGGAATATAGGGAAACACCGGATGCGCCGGCCAGCGCCGACCCAGATGGCCGATCTTGGGCCAGGGGTTGGGATACAAAATGTAGTGCCGCGCCAACCGCAGCCCCGCATCGGCCAGCAGGCGCCAGAAATCAACCAGATCGGCGCGCACGAACACCATATTGGTCGGCAACAGGGCGGCGGGATAAGGTTTGCGCCGTTGCAGGCGATCTTCAGACTGATCCACCCCGATCACCCAGTGCTCAGGGCAGGCGCGCGCCAGCTCGATCGTGCTATGTCCGACGCCGCAACCGGCATCCAGAATCAACGGCGCTCGCCCATCCCACCCCGCCAGCGCCGCAGCGCAGGCTGCGCGGTTATAGTCGGCAATCGGCTTTTTGAACGGGTGGGCGAGATGGGTGCGAACCCGCGCCGCAAGCTGCTCATGCACGCCCTGCTGGGCGCTGGTCGGGATGCGGGAATTGGCGTAGCTCACATCACCCTCCCCGTGCCCGCAACGACCCCGGCGGCGGCGAACACCTCATCGATCGCGGCCATCGCCGTCAGGGGACGAATGCGCTGATAGACAAGCTCGGCCTGGGCATAACGACGGCGCAGCAGATTGAGCCATTGCTTGATCCGCCCCGCCGCGTGCCCCGGCTTCACCTTGCGCATCACCTGATCCCGAAACCCGGCGAGCACCGGACACAATTCGCGCCACTCAGCCGCACGCAGCGCCTCATCGTCAGCGTGCGGCTCACCCCGCGCCCGGATGCGCCGCGCCAGAAACGGATCGACCACCGCCCCCCGCGCCAGCATGACATCGCTCACGCCCGCAACCCCGCAGCAGCGCGCCCAGTCCGCGACCGTCCACACTTCACCGTTGGCAACCACCGGCACGCGCACCACCTCACCAATCCGCCCCACCCACTCCCAATGCGCCGGAGGACGATAGGCTTCGTCGCGGGTGCGCGCATGCACCACCAGCTCCGCCACGCCGCCTTCAACCAGCGCCTGCGCACAGTCGAGTGCACGCGCCGTGTCAGCCACGCCGAGCCGCATCTTGGCGGTGAGCATCAGCGCCGCAGGCAACACCGCCCGCACCGCACACGCAATCGCATACAAGCGCTCAGGCTCGTCGAGCAACACCGCCCCGCCGCCATGGCGATTGACCGTCGGCGCCGGACACCCAAAATTGAGATCAACCGCCGCCGGTTTGAGGCTGGCAAGCACGGCTGCATTGTCAGCCAGCAAACCCGGATCAGCCCCCAGCAATTGCACCCGCACCGGCATCCCGTGAATGCAACTGCCATGATCCAGCTCCGGCACCATGCGCCGGAACACGTGCGCAGGCAGGCACGACGCCGACACCCGCACAAACTCGCTCACCGCACAGTCATAGCCCCCGATGCGCGCCAGCGCCGCACGCAAGGCATCATCGACCAGACCTTCCATCGGGGCGAGCATGAGACGCACGGGTTTGCCTCCAAAAGGGGCGCTATTCTAGTGCAGAAACGGGTTGCAAACGCGCAATTGCTCATCCATGACCAGACCGAATCCAGTAGATTACAATCCAGGTATGAGTCTGAGCGGGGTTGTTTTTGACTTTGGAATACATAAAAAATTATCTTTAGCCTTTTAGCATGACGCTGGAAGGCTGCGCAGTGGGTAACGGTTTTATCGTTATCCACGGCAAGCGGCCCGGTTCACCAGGAGCAAACTGCCCACATACCGACACCTTGAAATCCATCTCATCGGTGGCGTCCAAAAACCTCGCAAATCCGCCAAGATACTCAGCCTTTCGTCATTCATGCCTCACATCATGATTGCTTCCGGCTACCTGTTCGGACTCATACTCCACTGAATTCACGCTCCTCGCTCAGACTCAAACCCCGTTGTACAATGCTCCGAGCCGTGGATGCCTGTGGAGCAGATCGCCGAACTTTAACGATGGATCAACCGCAAGTACCTGCCCGCCCATCGCATCAGGCCGCTGTGGAAGTTCAAGGCAACTGAAATGGATGAATGGGTGCGTGCCGGTGGTACCAACAAGAATGTCCGGTCAGATAAAAACCGTCGGATCAAGTGAGCGCAATGCCAAGAATTTTCGACAACATTCAGGATGAATTGCTGCCCACGCTGCGGGCAACCCTCACGACATCCAAGCGCGCGGATTTCTGTGTTGGCTATTTCAACCTGCGCGGCTGGCAATCCATCGACGACTTGATCCAGCCGTGGATTCCCGAACAAGGCCAGCAATGCCGCGTCCTGATCGGCATGCAGCGCCCTTCCCACGATGAAGTCCGCGACCTCTACCGCGCAGCTTCCGAAGATGGCGGTCTGGACAACGCGCAGGCCAAGCGGCTGCAAACCCAGTTCGCGGCGCAACTGCGCGAACAAATCACCTTGGGCATTCCGACCGGGCGCGATGAAGAAGGTTTGCGCAGGCTTGCCGCCCAATTGCGCGCAGGCCAAGTGGCGGTGAAGCTGTTCCTGCCTTATTCGCTGCACGCCAAGCTCTATTTGCTGTTCCGCGACGATGCCAACAATCCCATCACCGGCTTCGTCGGCAGCAGCAACCTGACCTTGCAGGGTTTGTCCAAGCAGGGCGAACTGAATGTCGATGTGCTGGAGCACCACGGCTGCCAGCGGCTGGCGAAATGGTTCGAAGATCGCTGGAACGAACGCTGGGCCATTGATGTCTCGAACGATCTTGCCGAAATTATCGAAACCAGTTGGGCGCGCAGTGAACTGGTGCCGCCGTACCAGATTTATCTGAACATGGCCTACCACCTCAGCACCGAGGCGCGCGCGGGCCTGAGCCAGTTCCGCTTGCCAGCGCGTTTCGAGCAAGAGTTGTTTGAGTTCCAGAAAAGCGCGGTCAAGATCGCCGCGCGCCATTTGCACCGACGTGGCGGCGTGCTGATCGGCGATGTGGTCGGCCTCGGCAAGACCATGATGGCCACCGCGCTGGCGCGCATGTTCGAGGACGACCTCGGGTACGAAACCCTGATCATCTGCCCCAAGAACCTGGAGCCGATGTGGCAGCACTACCGCAGCGAATACGGCCTGCGCGGGCAGGTGCTGCCGATCTCACAGGTCACGAAGAAATTGTCCGATCCGAAGGAGTTCCGCGCCCACCGGCTGGTGCTGATCGACGAAAGCCACAACCTGCGCAACCGCGAGGGCCGCCGCTACAAAGCCATCGCCGAATACATCCGCGAATACGATTCGCGCGTCATCCTGCTGTCGGCCACGCCGTATAACAAGACCAAGACCGATCTGTCCAGTCAGTTGCGGCTGTTCATCGATGAAAAAACCAACATTGGCATCTACCCAGAACACTACATGCGCCGCAACAACTTCACCGAAGACGAGTTCGAGCGCCGCTGGCAGTGCAAGGCGAATTCCATCGTCGCCATCGAGAAGAGCGACGAGTTCGACGACTGGCGCGAACTGATTCGCCTGTACATGGTGCGCCGCACGCGCAGCTTCATTCAGAAGCACTACACCGAAACCGACGGACGTGGACGCAAGTACATCGCCGCAGCCGATGGCGAGAAACGCTATTTTCCGGTACGTCAACCGCACTCGCTCACTTTCGGCATCGACGAATCCGATCCTGCCGACCGCTATGCCAAGCTGTATTCCGACGACGTGGTGGACGTGATCAATCGCCTGCATGTGCCGCGCTACGGCTTGGGCAATTACGTCGATCCGAAAGCGGCGAAAAGCGCGACAGCGGCGGAAACCCGTCTCATCGACAATCTGGGACGTGCCGGCAAGCGCCTGATGGGCTTCTGTCGCACCAATCTGTTCAAGCGGCTCGAATCCAGTGGCGATGCGTTCCTGCTGTCGATCGAGCGCCACATCCTGCGCAACGAGGTTTACCTGCATGCCATCGAAAATGGCCTCGACCTGCCGCTGGGCGTGCAAGACCCCGGCATTCTTGATTCGGATCGCATCGACGAGGATGCCGAAGGCTTGGAAGGCGACCCGGAAGATTTGCTGGACGGCGTGATCGAGGAAGTCGAAGAACCCACGGACGGCGGCGGAAATGCCAAGGCCAAGGCGGTCTATGCGCAATACGCAGGGCAATTCAAGAAACGCTTCAAGTGGATTGCGCCGCGCCTGTTCCTGCCGGAACTGACCAAGCACCTGTACGAAGACACGCAGGCCCTGCGCGTGCTGTTGAAGCAGCACGGCGACTGGCAAGCGGCGAACGACCGGAAGTTGCAGGTGCTTCTGACCCTTGCCAGCAAAAAGCACGGCAAGAACAAGGTGCTGGTGTTCACACAGTTTGCAGACACCGCGCGCTATCTGGCGCGCGAACTGCGCAAGGTGGGTGTCACCCATCTCGCCGCCGCCACCGGCGCAAGCGGCGACCCCTATGCGCTGGCTTGCCGATTCTCGCCCAAATCCAACCGTACCAAAGTGCGCAAGGAAGATGAATTGCGCGTGCTGGTCTGTACCGATGTGCTTTCCGAAGGCCAGAACCTGCAAGACTGCAACGTGGTGGTCAACTACGACCTGCCGTGGGCCATCATCCGCCTGATCCAGCGCGTCGGCCGCGTGGATCGCATCGGCCAGTTGGCGGAAGACATCCATTGCTACTCATTTATGCCCGCCGAAGGCGTCGAGCGCCTGATCCGCCTGCGCGCGCGCATCCAGCAGCGCCTGAACGAAAACGCCGAAGTCGTGGGCACTGACGAAACTTTCTTCGAGGACGACGACGTGCAGGCCATCCGCGACATCTATACCGAGAAGTCCGGCGTGCTGGACGACACCGATGACGAGGTCGATCTCGCCTCGTATGCGTGGCAGGTGTGGAAGGACGCGACCCACGGTAACGAAGAACTGGCGCGTGCGGTCGAAGCCCTGCCCTCAGTGGTGTATTCGGCGCGCAACTTCACCCTCAATTCCGAACGGCTGGCTTCACTGGGGACGCGCGCAGCGCAGGGTGGCGTGCTGACCTATGTGAAGTCGCCGGAAGGCAACGACCATCTGGCGTGGATCAGTCCACGCGAAGAATCCGTGACCGAATCGCAATACGCCATCCTGCGCGCTGCCGAATGCGCGCCGGACACGCCTGCGGTGCCGCGCGCGGAAAACCACCACAAACTGGTGGCGAAGGGACTGGAACTGGCCGTGGTGCAGGATCGCTCCGTGGGCGGCGGGCTGGGCCGTCCGTCCGCGCCGCGCCGCCGCGCCTACGATCGGCTGAAACACTACGCTTCCGAACTGGCCAAGACGCTGTTCGCCGATGCCGAACTGGAACGCGCGCTGGACGACATCTACCGGCACCCGCTGCTGGAAACCGCCGCCGATGTGATCAACCGCCTGATGCGTAGCGGCGTGAACGACCAGGAACTGGCCGAAGCGGTGAAAAGCCTGCGCGAAGAAGGTCGCCTGACCTACAGCGACGACGACGCAGCCCTGCGCGAACCGCGCATTGTCTGTTCCATGGGCCTGGTCGAGGAGCGTTGAAGCAATGGCTTTCGATTTCCGCAAATTCCAGCAATACCTGGGCCAATTCGAGTTCGAGCCGCTGTTCGTGGACGTACTCGGATGGAATCGCCCCGCGCAACGCAACTGGGAAGCCAACTCGGTTGGCGAGACGACCTTCCAGCAACGCAGCGTGGCCGAATTGTCGGGCGTGGCCGTGCTGCACATCGTGGCCGAGGGCGGCTGGCCGGACGAGGCGCTGCGCAACAAGGTCTGGCGCGAAGTCGCCAAGCGCCACCACGAAAACCTGCTGATCTTCACCGATGCGAAAGACAAGCCCGCGCAAAGTCTGTGGTACTGGGTCAAGCGCGGCAAGGACGCGGAAACCGGCAAGCCCAAGCTCACCCCGCGCCGCCACGAATACTTCCGTGGTCAGCCGGTGGATTTGTTCGCCTCCAAATTGCAGGCGATGGTGGTGGAACTGTCGGAACTGGACGCCAGCGGACGCATCCCGGTGCTGGAAGTGGCGCGGCGCATGGAAAGCGCGCTGGATGTCGAGAAGACCACCAAGAAGTTCTTCAAGGAGTATCAAGAACAGCACCTCGGTCTGCTGGAAAGCATCGAAGGCATCGACGACGAGCGCGACCGCCGCTGGTATGCCTCGGTGGTGCTGAACCGCCTGATGTTCGTCTGGTTCCTGCAAAAGAAGAGCTTTCTTGCGGATGGCGATTTCGACTACCTGCCGAGGCGGTTGGCGGAATCGAAACAGCGCGGCAAGGACAAGTTCTTCGGCGAGTTCCTCGATGCGCTGTTCTTCGAGGCTTTCGCCAAACCTGCGGACGACCGTAGCGGCGCGGTGAAAAAACTCACCGGAGCCATTCCCTACCTCAACGGCGGCCTGTTCCTGCCGCACAAGCTGGAACTGGATGCCCAGCACCTGCGTCGGCTGGGCCGCACGCTGAAGATTCCAGATGCCGCCTTCGAGGGCGTGTTTGCCGTGTTCGGCAAGTTCACCTGGCATCTGGACGACACGCCGGGCGGCAACGCCGAAGAAATCAACCCGGATGTTCTCGGCTACATCTTCGAGAAATACATCAACCAGAAAGCCTTTGGCGCGTATTACACGCGACCGGAAATCACCGCGTATCTGGCCGACCGCAGCATCCACGCGCTGGTGCTGGAGCGGATCAATCAGCCCGCCATCCCGGAACTGCATCTGCCGGAAGTGAAGTTCGATTCGGTGCCCGACCTGCTGGCGAAGATGGATGTGCGCACCGCGCTGAAGCTGGTCAATGACGTGCTGCCCGGCATCACCGTGCTCGACCCTGCCGTCGGCTCTGGCGCGTTTCTGGTGGCCGCGCTCAAATCGCTCATCAACATCTACTACGCCGTGGTCGGGCGCGCGGAACTGGGTGCGAGCGACGAACTGCGAAATTGGCTGAAAACCATCCAGAAGGAACACGCCAGTGTCGGCTATTGGGTCAAGCGCCGCATCGTCACCGACAATCTGTACGGCGTGGACATCATGGAAGAGGCTTGCGAAATCGCCAAGCTGCGCCTGTTCCTGAGCATGGTCTCGTCGGTGCGCAAGGTTGAAGAACTCGAACCCTTGCCGAACATCGACTTCAACATCCTGCCCGGCAATTCGCTGATCGGCCTGATGCGGGTGGACGCGCATGAGTTCGATCTCAAGAACACCACACGCGATTTGTTCAAAAAGGACTACCGGCAGTTGGTGGAGGAAAAGAACCGCCATCTCGACAGCTATCGCCACATGGCGGGCCTCGTCGGCAAGTCCTTCGATCTGCGCGAACTGCGCGACCAAATCGACACAGGCATGGCAGAGGCCACCGGTGTGCTGAACGAGATGCTGCGCGACCAGTTCGAGGCCAAAGGCGTCAAGTTCGATCAGGCCACTTGGGATGAGAAGAAAAGCGACTTGGGCAAGCCGAAGAAACGCCGCATCACGCGCGCCGACATCGACGCCCTGCACCCGCTGCACTGGGGCTATGCCTTCGACGCGGTGATGCAGAAGAAGCGCGGCGGCTTCGACATCGTGCTAACCAACCCGCCGTGGGAAGTGTTCAAGCCGCAGGCCAAGGAATTCTTCGCCGACCATTCCGATCTGGTCAGCAAGAACAAGATGACCATCAAGGAATTCGAGAAAGAGCAAACCAAACTGCTGAAAAACAAGGACGTGCGCGATACGTGGCTGGAATACGAAAGCCGCTTCCCGCACGTCAGCGCGTGGTTCCGCGCCGCACCCGAATATTCGCACCAGAGCGCCACCGTCAACGGCAAGAGAACCGGCTCGGACATCAACCTCTACAAGCTGTTTCTGGAACGCTGCCATCACCTGCTGCGTGCAGGCGGGCAATGCGGCATCGTGATTCCCAGCGGCATCTATACCGACCTGGGCGCGACCGGCCTGCGCGATTTGCTGTTCACGCAGACGAAGATTCAAGGGCTGTTCGGTTTCGAGAACCGCAAGACGATCTTCGAGGGTGTGGACGGCCGCTTCAAGTTCGTGGTGCTGACCTTCGAGAAAACCGCCGCGCCGCGCCTGCAACAGCCGGGCGAGCGCAACGCCAGCGCGCCGCCGGACGACCTGCTCGCGCCCACGCGCACAGGCGAACTGGGCACCCAAACCTTCCCCGCCGCCTTCATGCGGCTGGACGTGGCCGAACTCGACCGCTTTCCGGAAGAAGGCGCGCTGTGGCTGGATGTGGCGCTCATCAAGCGGCTATCGCCCGGCTCGCATTCGCTGATGGAGTTCAAGGGCGCACTGGACGTGAGCATCGCGCAGAAGCTGCTCCGGCACCCACTGCTGGGCGAGCGCGTGGAAGGCGCGTGGAATGTGAACTTCACCGCCGAGTTCCACATGACCAACGATAGCGGCCTGTTCAAGACCAGCCACGGAGCGGGGCGCTGGCCGCTGTATGAAGGCAAGATGATCTGGCAGTTCGATGCGGCGTATGCGGAACCGCGCTATTGGGTGGATGCCGAAGAAGGTTGCGCTGAGTTGCGTCGTGCCGCTGCACGTCGCTTGAAACAGTTATTGAAAAGCGTGGATCGTGCGTCTGAAGCCGAGGCGATTGAATTGGACGATCCCGCCATCAAGGTTGATGCATCGGTGTATCGCTTCGGTTTCCGCGACGTAGCGGCCAGCACCAATGAGCGCGGCATGATTTGCGCCATCCTTCCGCCAAATCACTTTGCAGGAAATACGATCAATCTCGAACAGCCATTCGAGTTCCGCCTGACGGACGAGGGATGGGCGCAGGATCGCGTGCTGACGACGTTCCAGCGGTTGTTCGTGTGCGGCGTGTTCAACGGTTTCGTGGTGGATTGGCTGATCCGGCAAAAGATTACCTCACACTTGAATATGTTCTACGTCTATCAAGTGCCGATGCCGCGCAATACCGGATCGCCAACCGGACAACGCATCGCCAAGCGCGCAGCGCAACTGATTTGCGTGCAACCGGAATTTGATGCACTGGCGAAAGAAGCTGGCCTGCGCGACCACCGCGACGGCGTCACCGACCCCGCAGCCCGCGCCAAGCTGCGCGCCGAAATCGACGGCCTGGTCGCCCACCTCTACGGCCTAAGCGATGAAGAATTCCTGCACATCCTCGGCACCTTCCCGCTGGTGCCCGAAGCCGTCAAGGTCGATGCCTACAACGCCTACCGCAAGGTGGCGCAAGGAGCCATTCAATGAATACCGTGCCTGCATTGCGCTTGCAGTCCATTGCCGTGGAGAACTTCAAGTCGCTGCAAAAAAGCGGCGCGATCCGGCTCAAGCCGCTCACCGCCATCATCGGCAGCAACGGCAGCGGCAAATCCAGCCTGCTGGAAGCCGTGGAAACCTACCGCAAGATCGTCCTGGGCGGGCTGGACGCCGCGCTGGAAGACTGGAGTGGCTTCGAGCACATCCGCCATAAATCCGTACAACACGCCATGACCGGCGCGGCGGCGGCCGACCCTTCGCGCCAGTACAACCCGATGCGCTTCACGCTGGCCTTCAAGCGCGAAAAACTTCCCTTACGGCTGGAAATGGCCGTGAACAGCCGCGACCAGGGCAACATCGTCTATATCCAGAACGAGCGCATCACGCTGGGCAAGGATGTCCTAAACCGTCAGCCAGCGTTCCCCGAAGGGCGCTCCATGCTGGCGCTGGATCAGTCCATCGCCCATGTGTCCGAAGCCTTGCGCGGCATTGCCTTCCTGCGCCTGAACCCGGTGCAGATCGGCGCTTTGCAGCCCACGCGCCGCAGCGGAGGCCGGATGCGGCTGGCCGCCGATGGCGCGAACGTGGCCGAATACCTGATTGACCTGCGCAAGCGTTCTGCATCGGCCTACGAAGAAATCACGCTGGCGATGCGCTACGTTCTACCTTATGCCAGCGAAGTGCAGCCCAAGATGCTGGATACCGGCGTCATCCAGCGCGGCTATCTGCAACTGCTGGAAAAGCACTACGAGATTCCCGGCTGGCTGATGTCCACCGGCTCGCTACGCGCCTTGCCGTTGATTGCCATCTTGCTCGACCCCGACCCGCCACCGGTGATCTTTATCGAGGAAATCGAAAACGGTCTTGACCCGCGCACGATCGGCTTGGTCGTGGATTTGCTCAAGGCCGCTACGTCCTCCGGTCGCACGCAAATCGTCACCACCACGCATTCGCCCTATCTGCTGGATCAACTCGATCTGGACGATGTGCTGCTGTGCGAGCGCAAGGACAAAGGCCCGGCGTTCTCATGGCCTGCCGACCGTGAGGAATTGGGGAATTGGCGGCAACGCTTCATGCCGGGGCGTTTGTACACCATGAACGTGCTGCAATCGCCACCGCCCGCTGCTACCACGACCGAGGCGCGGGAAGGTGAAGCGCCGGAAGGCGGCTGGGGGAAGGCCGAATGAAGATCGGCATTCTTTGCGAAGGCGGCCTGCAAAGCGAAGACCAGCAGGTTCTGCGGGCGCTGGCGCAGCGCATCGTGCCCGGCGCACAAGTCGAAATTCACCCGCAGGGCAACAAGCCCGAACTGATTGCCAATTGCGGCAGCGCGACGCAGGCGCTGCTGGATTCCGGTTGCTGCCGCGTGTTGATCGTCTGGGATGTGCAGCCGCGCTGGGGCAGGCCCGATGGCGCACAGCAGGACAGTCAGGACATCCGGCAAGAACTTGCCCAGCACGGATTGGCGGATCACCCTTGCGTATTTCTGGTACCGATCAAAGCCGAACTGGAAGCCTGGCTGCTGGCCGATGGATCGGCCTTGTCGCAAGTACTTTCGCGCCCGGCGCATCCCGTTCGGGTCAACAACACGCCCAATGTGGAATCGCAGGCCAATCCGAAGAAGCGATTGGAAAGCATCTTCCAACGGCACGGGAAGCCCTATGTGCCGAGCACCCACGCCTCACAGATCGTCGCGTCGCTCCGACCGAACTTTGGCGTGCTGGGCAAGGTGCCGAGTTTCAAACAGTTCGGCGCGGCGTTGACAACTCCATGCTGATGGCCATTGCGATGGGCAAAGCCGATGGCTAACCATTACCCCAACCTCAACGCGGAAAAGGCGCTGATCTGGCCATCGTCCACCGCGACAACCTGCCGTGGATTTTGCGCAACGGCCTGCACTGCAAGAATGCGGCGACCCAAGACCCGAACTATGTGGTCATCGGCAACACCGATCTGATCGACCGTCGCAGTCATCGCGTTGTGGCCGTTGCGCCCGGCGGCGTGCTGTCCGAAGTGGACTGGTTGCTGTCGCAGGAAGGCATGGCCCCGACAGTTTCCGCCGTGCGCGAGGGCCTGCACCACCCACAATCCCGTCCTTGCTATCCGCCCGGATTTCCCGGATAATCCAAGGTTTTTCCCATCAGGGCGGTCACAATCGCCGTCCGAGTTTTCCAGGATTTGACATGAAAGCGGATATCCATCCCCAATATCAGGACGTCAAGGTGACTTGCTCGTGCGGCAACATCTTCGTCACCCGTTCCACCATCAGCAAGCCCGATCTGCACGTTGAAGTGTGCTCGGCCTGCCATCCGTTCTACACCGGCAAGCAGAAGATCGTGGACACCGCCGGTCGCGTCGAGCGTTTCCGCCAGAAGTACGGCAACGTCCAGCGCGCAAGCTGAGCGTCTCGCCCGCTTCGATCCTCACGCATCGACACACAAAAAGGCAGCTTCCGGCTGCCTTTTTGTTGTTTCAGCGTACCGCTTGCAAACGGTCGGCCATACGCAGCCGTTACAATGCTGTTCCTGGATAAGGCTCATCCGCGCGCATGCTTTTCGATCCCCAGTCGCAGTCCGTTTCCACCTTCCAGCGCCGTGCTTACGGCACGGTCGGCCTCGCCCTGCTGGTCGGGTTTTACCTGCTCGCCGGTCTACTCGGACACGAACCCTGGCGCGGGGATGATGCGCGCCATTTCGGCCCGGTGTATTCGATGCTGCGCGGCGAAGGCTTGCTCTTCCCCCTGATCGGCGGCCAGCCTTTTACCGATTACCCTCCGCTCTATTACTGGTGCGCGACCTCCTTCGCCTTCCTCTTCGGCGCGGTGTTCGATGCCCCCGGCGGCGCACGACTGGCGAGCGCGTTTTTCACCGCGCTCACGGTGTGGTGGGTCGCCCGCGCTGCGGAACATCTGCATGGACGCCCGGCGCGCACCCCCGCTGCGCTGCTCACGCTGGGCAGCCTCGGCCTCGTTTTGCCGGCGCACGAGACCCAACCCCTGCTCGCGCTGATGGCGATGGTCGCGCTCGTGCTCGAAGGGATTTCACGCATCCCCCTGCGCCCGGTCGGTGGCGGCCTGCAGGCGGGGCTGGGCTGCGCGCTCGCTTTTCTCGCGGGCGGGCTGACGGGGCTGATCCTCACCGTACCGCTGTTCCTCGTCGCCATGATGCTCAGCACCGAGTGTCGCAATGCCCGCGCCAGCAGCGCGCTCATCGCCGGACTGGCGCTGGCCACGACCCTGACCGTGTTGTGGCCGCTCGCGCTCCACCTCACCATGCCCGATGTGCTGGTCAACTGGCTGCGCCTGGGATGGCGTCAAATCGGCGCACGGGGGCTGGAGCTGAGTTCCCTGCCCCGCTTCATCGAATTACTGGGCTGGTTCCTGTGGCCGCTGTGGCCGATTGCGTTGTGGGCACTGTGGCGCAACCGGGGCCAGCTCGTGCTGTTGCGCTGGATGCTGCCGCTCGCGTCTGCTTTGATCGCACTCCTGCTGCAACTGGTGAGCAACAATCACTCCCCCCCCGCTGCGCTGCCGCTGCTGCCTGCGGTCGCGCTGCTGGCGGCCGGGGGCTTATCGAGCCTGCGCCGTGGTGCGGCCAATGCGTTCGACTGGTTCGCGGCCATGACTTTTGGCGTGTTCGCCATTCTGGTGTGGCTGGCGTGGTCGGCGCAGGTTTTCGCCTGGCCGCCGGGGCTCGCCCGCTACGTGGCCAAGACCGCGCCCAGCTTCGTCCACACCGACGCACCGTGGCAGGCCGTGATTGGCGCGGGCATCTGCCTGTTCTGGCTGGTGCTCGCCTGGCGGCTGCCAAAGAGCCAGGGGCGCGCCAGCGCCAACTGGGCGATGGGGATGACGATGTTGTGGTGTCTGGCGGTGACGCTGCTCATGCCCTGGTTTGACCACACCCGCACCTACCAGCCGATGATGGCGGAAATCCGGCACACGCTCACGCCGTATCAGAAGGAGTGCGTGGCGAGCACCGAATTGACCAGTCCGGTGCGCAGCATGCTTGATTACTATGTCGGCATCCGTCCCGTGTTCGTTGCCGATGGCACCACGCCCTGCCGCGTGCTGCTGATTCACGTCGAGGGCAAGGATGCCGAACCGGTGTCTTTGCAAGGGTGGGAGCCGATCGGGGATTTCCATCGCGGCGGCGGTAAACAATATGAAGCTTTCCATCTCTACCTGCGCTCCGATGGCGACTGACTTCATCCCCTTTGTGCCCCTCCCCTTTGTGCCCCCCCAGCATCTGCCCGCGTGGGTGGCGCTCGGGGCGCATGCCCGACGCCTTGCGCCCCGGCCACTGGCGACGCTGTTTACGACTGAGCCTGCACGGGCGGAACGTCTGAGCCTCGCGCTGAGTGATTCAGGCGTCCGCAATCTGATCGCCGACTTTTCCAAGCAAAAAATCGACGCCGCAGCCCTGAGCAGCCTGCTCCAGCTTGCCCGCGAAGCCCGCCTCGATGTCGGCATGCGCCGCCTTTTTGCCGGAGACCGGCTCAATTTCACCGAAGGTCGCGCCGCCGCCCACATGGCGATGCGCGGCGCCTGTCCGGCCCCTGATACACAGGGCGCGGACACTTCCGCGCCACGCGCCTTTGCCGCCGCGCTCCGCGCCGGTGAGATCAAAGGCAGCAGCGGCAAAACCATCCGCCACGTGATCAACATCGGCATCGGCGGCTCCGACCTCGGCCCCCGCCTCGCCGTCGACGCGCTCAAGGATCCGGCGGATGATCCTCATCTGCCACACGTTGATTTCGTCGCCAACATCGACCCCCGCGAGTTGGCGGCCGTGCTCGCCCACGCCGACGCCGCCGCAACGCTGTTCATCATCTCATCCAAGAGTTTCGGCACCGCCGAAACCCTCGCCAATGCAGAAGCCGCCCGTGCGTGGCTACAGTCAGGCGGACAGACCGACAGCGGCGCGCATTTTGCTGCGGTCAGTAACGCGGTCGACGCCGCCAGCCACTTCGGCGTGCGCCCGGAGCGGGTGTTTCCGCTGCCGGAATGGGTCGGCGGGCGGTTTTCGGTGTGGTCGGCCATCGGCCTGCCGCTGCTGATCGCCATCGGGGAAGCGGCGTTTGATGATTTCCTCGCCGGAGCGCGCGCGCTGGACGAGCATTTCGCCACCGCCCCGTTCGAGCGCAACCTGCCGGTGTGGCTGGGACTGATCGGCTTGTGGAACACCGATTTCCTCGCCATCGACAGCCTCGCCATGCTGCCCTACGCCCACGGCCTGCGCCATTTCCCCGCCTGGCTGCAACAGCTCGAAATGGAGAGCAACGGCAAACGCACCCTGCGTGATGGCAGCCCGAGCGCCGTGCCCACCGCGCCCATCGTCTGGGGCGGCGCGGGCACCGTCGGCCAGCACGCTTTCCACCAATTGCTCTATCAGGGCACGCGCACGGTGGCGCTTGATTTCATCGTGCCGGTCGGCGCGGATGAGCCGCGCCAGCGCGCCCTGGTCGACAATGCGCTGGCCCAGGCCGCCGCGCTGATGGTCGGCCGCAGCCTGGATGCCGCGCGGGATTCACTCCACCGACGCGGACTGCCCGAGGCAGAGGTCGAGCGCCTCGCCCCCCACCTGTGCAGTGCGGGCAACCAGCCCGGCACCACGATCCTGCTCCCGCGCCTCGACGCTTTCCATCTCGGCGCCCTGCTCGCACTCTACGAGCACAAGATTTTTGTCCAGGGCTGGATCTGGGGCATCAACCCGTTCGACCAGTACGGGGTCGAGCTGGGCAAGGACATGGCGCGGGTACTCGCGGCGGGCAAAGCGGGCGAGCAGGACGCCTCCACCGCCCGCCTGGTCAAGTTGGCGCAAGGTTTTCGCCAGGCCGCGTTCAAGCCATGAGCAGCGCGCCGCTACCGGCTCAGGGCAAGCGCAGGAAGGTCTCGCGGTAGTGGCGCAGCTCGTCGATCGACTCCAGGATGTCGGCCAGCGCGGTGTGGGCGCCCGCCTTTTTCACCCCTTTGTAGACTTCCGGATTCCAGCGCTTGGCGAGCTCCTTGAGCGTCGACACGTCAAGATTGCGGTAATGGAACCAGCCCTCGAAGCTCGGCATGTAACGCACGAGGAAGCGGCGATCCTGACTCACGGTGTTGCCGCACATTGGCGATGCGCCTTTCGGCACCCACTGCTCAAGGAAAGCCACCATCGTCGCCTCGGCCTCGGCCTCGGAAATGGTCGATGCGCGCACCCGCCCGGTGAGTCCCGAACGGCCATGGGTGCTGGTGTTCCACTCGTCCATCGCATCGAGCACCGCATCGGGCTGATGCACGGCGATCACCGGCGCTTCGGCGACGATATCGAGGTTGCTGTTGGTGATGACGAGGCCGATCTCGATGATGCGGTCGCGGTCAGGCTCCAGCCCGGTCATTTCCATGTCCAGCCAGATCAGGTGATTGGGGTCTTGTGCCATAATTTTCCGGTCTTTTTCCAGCGCCAGCAAAGCTAACGAACTCGTAATTGTGGCACAAAATCCCCGCCGCCCTTCCGCTCCCGCCCCCCATGCGCCCCGGCTCGAAGGCGTCGTCATCGCCACTTTCGGGCGTCACTTCGAGGTCAGCACCGCCAGCGGCATCCTGCGCTGCGTCACCCGTGGCAAGCAGAACGCCTACGCCTGCGGCGACGAAATCGAACTCACCCCGACCACGGCGGGCGAAGGCGTCATCGAAGCCCTGCATCCGCGCCGCAATCTGTTGTGGCGCTCCGATGCGTTCCGCCAGAAGCTGCTCGCCGCCAATCTTGACCAGATCATCGTCGTCGTCGCCACCGAGCCGGGTTTCTCCACCCTCCTGATCTCGCGCTGCCTGGCCGCCGCCGAGAGCGAAGGCATCGACGCCCTGATTGTGCTCAACAAGGCCGACCTCAGCGCCCAACTGCCCCCGGCGCGCAAGCGCCTGCACCTGTTCGCCACCCTCGGCTACCCGGTGCTCGAACTCTGTGCCCTCGACGGCGCCGCCGCCCTCGCCGCGCAGATCGAAGGTAAAAAATGCCTCCTGGTCGGCCAGTCGGGGATGGGCAAATCCACCCTCACCAACGCCCTGACGCCGGAAGCCTGCGCCGCCACCGCCGCCATCTCCATCGCGCTCGACAGCGGCAAGCACACCACGACCCTGGCGCGGCTCTACCCTCGCGGCAGCGGCTGGCTCGTCGACAGCCCCGGCTTGCAGGCTTTCGGCCTCGCCCATCTGGCTCCGGAACACCTCGCCCACGCCTTCATCGAGTTCCGCCCCCTGCTCGGCCAGTGCCGTTTCCGCGACTGCCGCCACGACAACGAACCCGGCTGCGCCCTCACCGCAGCCAGCGCCAGCGGCGTCATTTCGTCGCAGAGGCTGGCCCACTACCACGCCATCCGTAATGAAATCGCAGCAGCGCGCAAGGCCAATCCGGGCCGATAAGACGCGCAAAAAATACGAAATACGTTAATTTTTATATCCCCCTCATATCCCCCTCATATCCCCCTCATATCCCCCTCATATCCCCCTCATATCCCCCACATACACCCCTCATAACACCATAAACATATGCCGTCAGGCATTCACATTTTTTCTTGACAATTCACAAAAGGTTTGTATCATCCCCCCCACAATAGGAAAAATACACTATACAGGGTAATCACACCATCAGGCGCATGGAAGCAAACTGCACCTGCTGTTATGAAGCCTGTGCCCCCGGCAGTCGTCACTCAAAGAGAAGATAGATGAGTATGATGCCACCTGGTTCGCTGCGTTATTGCCCGCAATGCAATGACGGCACCGTACTGGAACACACGACCAAAGACCTGACCGAAGCCCTCAGGGGCAGCGCGGTTCATGTCCCTGTCGCCTCCGACTGGCACTGCCCAAAGTGCGGCAAGTGCGAAACAGTGCTTCCCGAAATTGCCATCGAAGTTCGCACCATCCGCAAGAAACTGGGCCTGAAGCAACACGAAGCCGCCAAGCTGTTCGGGGGTGGCATCAATGCTTTCTCGGAATATGAACTGGGCAAGACGCGACCCCACAAATCCACCCTGCAACTGCTCCGCCTGCTCAACCGTCATCCCGAGTTACTCAACGAGATCAACCCCATCTGACTGACCTCGCCCCTATTCAATGCATTCCATTAGTTTTATCCCGATTTCGCCTCAGTTCTGTCTCAATTCCGCCTCAGTTTCGCCTCAGTTTCGCCTCAGTTTCGCCTCAGTTTCGCCTCAGTTTCGCATAAGAAACCGGTGCTTCTTTCCGCCCCCGTTCCTGCCAGTATGCCTGCAGACGCATCGCGCTCTCGATCTCGCGCAGGCTGTCGATGCCGCCGTTACGCCAACTGGTGGCCGCCTCGTGGAGAGCGCGGTAATACTGGTCGGGGTCGTAGGACACCAGCACCAGATCGACGCCCGCATCCAGCGCCCGGCTGGCGGCGCGGCCAATGCCGTCCTGATAGACCGCGAGCATGTTGAGGTCGTCGGTGATGAGCAGGCCCTGATAATTCCACCCGGCGTCCCCGGATTTGCGCAACACGCCTGTCACCAGCTTGCGCGACAGTGAGGCGGGAAACTCGGGGTCGATATCGGTCAGGCACACGTGGGCCAGCATCATCGCCGCCCCGGTGCGGGCGGTGACTTCGCGGAACGGCTGCCAGTCGGAAGACTGTTTGGCCGCATCGAGCGTGAGGCTCGCCTTGGCCAGATGGGTATCCGCCTGCACCCGGCCCAGACCGGGGAAATGTTTGACCGTGGGCAGGATGCCGCTCGCCTGCAGCCCCGCGCCGTAAGCACTGGCTACCGTGGTCACGACGCCGGGGTCGGCGGCAATCGCGCGGCGTTCGATCAGGGTGTGCAGATTGAGCCAATGCCCTTTCTCCGCCGGTTTCAGGTCGACGACCGGGGCGAGATTCATGTTGATACCCAGGGCCGCCATGTCCCGCCCCTGCCGTGCGCCCTGGGCATAGGCGCGCTCTTCCAGCCCTTCCCGCCCTTGCGCCACCAGCGTGGACAGGGCGGGCAGGCGCTCGATCAGCGGCGACAGATGCGCGACCTCGCCGCCTTCCTGATCGGCCATGACGAAGAGCGGTGCCAAACCGGCGCGGCGGCGCAAGTCCTGCAAGGCGTCGATATGCTGGCGCAGGCTGGCCGTGTCCTGCCCTGCCAGATTGCGCCGGGTGAGGTAGATGCCGCCGATCAGGCCGCGCTCGGCCAGCGGGGCCACCTCGGCAAAGTCGCGGAAACCGACGACGAAATGACGGCCAATTATTTTCATCGCCGCCCCCGCCTGCTCCACCTGATATTGCTGCCAGCGAAAGCGCCCTTCCTGCGCGACCACGAGGCCGCCCACCATCAGGCAGGCCATCAGGCGCAGGCCCGGCTCGATCCGGCCTGTCCAGGTAGGGCGTGCCCGCAGTGCCCGCCACGTCAGCCAAGCCGCCACCACGGCGAGGCCCAGCAACATGGGCGTCTCCGCCCGACGCCAGCCGTAGAGCAGCGGGTGTTTGAGGTAGCAGGCGACACCGCCCGCCACCAGCAGCGCACCCCAGATCAGCAGGGCCTGGATTTTCTTCACCAGTCCGGTCATGCGGAATAAAGGGGACAAGGGGAACAAACGGGACAAATAAGCGTTCATCATTCTTCTCCTTCTTCATCAGCCCTGTACGCAGTGCGGCGCACGTCCTTGTTCACCCGGGTCAGGCTGTCCCAATCGACGCGCCGGGTACTCAGCATGATTGCGGCGAGCACGGCGAAGAGCAGCAGGCTGCCCATCAGGAAGGCGTTGTCTTCTGCCTGCAGGATGGCGTAGAGCACCGCATAAAGGGCGGCGAAACCGGCCCCGAACAGGGCCGCCGGACGCCAGCTTTTGAACACCCCGGCCAGATAGACCGTGATCAGCCCGATGCAGCCCAGCGCCGAGACGAGGTAGGCGTAGCCGAAGGCGAGATGTTCCGAGAGCGCCACCAGCAGCAGGAAGAAGATCGTCAGCGCCAGCCCGACGAGCAGGTATTGCATGACATGCACGCTGCGGCGGTGCAGGATTTCACCGAGGAAGAAGGCGGCGAAGCTCAGGACGATGAAGAGCACGCCGTATTTCACCGCACGCTCGGATTGCAGGTAGATATTGACCGGATCAATGAAATCGACCCGCAGCACCTCGTCGTGCCTGAGGGTGTTGTTGAAGTTGCGCGCCAGATGCGAAATATCCCATTCGGCATGGAAGCCATTGCCGTCAATCTGGCGCTGGCGCGGCAGGAAATTCCCGAGGAAGGTCGGATGACGCCAGTCGGAATCCAGCCGGATGTGGTTGCTCTCCGCCGTGGGCGCGATGCTGACGCCCACGGTGCCAGTGAGCTTTAGCGGGAAGGCATACTCGATCCGGCTCGCCTGCCCGAGCGCCAGCCGCCCGATCTCCAGCTCCAGCCGTGGCCCGCGCACAATGTTGTCGAAGCGGGCGTCTTTCGGGGTCTTGAAGCGCCGCGTCTGCCCGTTGATGCTCACTTCCGGGTCGGCATCCAGCCCGCGCAGGTCGGACACGCCAAAGAGCAGCACCGCACGCGCCTCGATCAGTTCGCCTTCGTCCTGGGCCACGCTCACCAGCTCTGCGGGAATCACAAAGCTGCCCGCCACGTTCAGGTCGAGATGGTAGAGGCGGGCCTGATAGATGCCCCGATAGCGCAGCTCCACCCCGGCGCGACCCTCGATGGACAGCGTTTCACCGGGCAGGGTGAGGGTGCGCTCAGTCGCCTGCGCCACCGGGCGTGGCTTGATCTCGCCCGTATTCATGTCGCGGAATTCACCTTGCGTGCGCTGGGTGCGATACACAATCGCGAGCACCGGCCCGGTCACCGCCTGCGCCCCGGCTGCGGTGTAGGCGATCTCCGCATCGACTTCGTTCTGGTAGGCGCTGCGCCGGGTAATCTGATCCTGAATCATGCCCAGAGGCAGCAGCAATAAAATGCTGATAAACGCTGCGGAGAAAAGTTTGACCACCAGTTTCTTGTCCATCGCCCTCATCCTGATCATGTGACAGGCTCAGGATAGAGACGCCTGGTGAATTGTCCGGGAAGCCAACATGGTGGCTTTGTGAAGCCGATGTGAAGCGATTAACATGCGCGGATGAAAATTCTCATCGTCGACGACGAACCGGCAATCGCCGATACCCTCGCTTACGCCCTCGCGGCCAACGGTTACGCTTCCGAGCACTGCACCCTCGGGCAGGAAGCCATCGCCCGCGTGCAGACGGAAGACTATGCCCTCGTCGTGCTCGATGTCGGCCTGCCCGACCTCAGCGGTTTCGACGTGTGCCGCGAGCTGCGCCGCCTCACCAATATCCCTGTCCTCTTCCTCACCGCGCACTCGGACGAGGTGGATCGCATCGTCGGGCTGGAGCTGGGCGCGGATGATTACGTTGCCAAACCCTTCAGCCCGCGTGAGCTGGTGTCACGGGTGCGCGCCATCCTGCGCCGCTCGCAAGCGGGCGTCAGCCAGGACAACAAAGCGCCCCCTGCCGCCACCGCGACGCCCTCCGCCACACCACGCTTTCAGGTCGACCACGACGGCATGCGCATCGCCTGTCAGGGCCAGTGGCTCACCCTCACCCGCTACGAATACCTGCTGCTGGCCTGCCTGCTCGAACGCCCTGGCCGGGTGCTGAGCCGTGCCACCCTGATGGAGCGGGTGTGGACCAACGCCGAAGAAACCGAAGAGCGCACCGTGGATACCCACATCAAGACCCTGCGCGCCAAGCTGCGCGGCGTACTGCCCGAGCGTGACCCCATCGTGACCCACCGCGGCCTCGGCTACAGCATCGACCCGTGAATATCTACGTCCGCTTTTTCCTCGGCTACTTCCTCATCCTCGGGCTGGCCGCCTGGCTGGTGTTCAACATGGTGCTGGAAGAAGTCGAGCCCACCGTCCGCCAGGTCGCCGAAGAGACCCTGGTCGATGCCTCGCAGATGCTGGCCGAACTGGCGGCGACGGAACTGGCGCAAGGCCGCATCAACGACGGCCCCTTCGCCGCTGCGGTACGCAAGGCGCGCGAACGCACCCCCGCCGCCGACATCTACGGCATCAAAAAAGACAAAATGGATTTCCGCGTCTATGTCACCGATGCTCGCGGCGCCGTGGTCTTCGATTCGGAAAACCACGCCCTGGGGGCGGATTTTTCCCAGTGGCGCGACATTGCCCGCACCCTGCGCGGCGAATACGGCACCCGCACCACGCGGGTCAATCCGGACGACGCCTTCACCTCGTCGATGTACGTCGCCGCGCCGATTTTCCATCACGGCGAGCTGATCGGCGTACTCTCACTCGCCAAACCCACCGTCGCCCTGCTGCCCTACATCGTGCGCATGAGCGACCGCATCCGCAAAAGCGGCGTCATCGTGCTCGCCGCCTCGGCCCTGATCGGACTCCTCTTTTCCGCCTGGCTCATCTGGTCCATCCACAGCCTCATCCGCTACGCCCGCGATGTTTCCAGCGGGCGCAAGGCCACCCCGCCCACCGGCGGCGGGCGTCAGTTTTCCGAGCTGGCCCATGCGCTGGAACTGATGCGCGAGCGCCTCGAAGGCAAGCAGTACGTGGAAAAATACGTCCAGAACCTCACCCACGAGATGAAGAGCCCGCTCACCGCGGTGGTGTCCGCCGCCGAGCTGCTGGAAGACCCGCTCCCCGACGCCGAGCGCCGCCACTTCGCCGCGCTCATCCTCGAACAATCCGCCCGCCTGCAGCAGATCATCGAGCGCATGCTGCAACTGGCAAAGGTCGAGCAATTGCAGCGCCCCGAAGACAGCCAGTTACTCGATCTGGGCGAGCTGGCCCGCCAGAGCCTCGCCTCCCGCGCCAGCGCGCTCCAGCGCCGGGCGCTGCAGGCTGTCATCCATGCCGAAGGCAGCTTCCCCTGCCGTGGCGATGCCTTTTTGCTCCAGCAGGCGATCAACAATCTGCTGGATAACGCCATCGACTTCTCCCCTGGCGGCGGCGTCATCGAGCTGCATCTGCACCAACAGGCGGGCAAGCTGATCCTCACCGTCAGCGATCAGGGCGCAGGCGCGCCGGAATACGCCCTGAGCCAGATCTTCGACCGCTTCTATTCGCTTCCCCACCCCGCCAGCGGGCACAAAAGCACCGGGCTGGGGCTCCCCTTCGTGCGTGAAGTGGCCCGCCTCCACGGCGGCGATGCGGGCTTTGACAATCGTGCGCAAGGGGGGGCACAAGCCAGGCTGGAGATACCCGCCAGCTAAAAGCCAACCAAGGTTCAAGTTTCACGTCGTCCGGGCTTCCAGTGCGAGTTTTGCGATATAGCCTGAGCGCGTTTGTCCCGCAGCGCGTGCTTTTGTGTCGAGTCGGTTCAATACACGACGCGGCAGCGTGATGTTGACGCGTTCCGTCCTGTCATCAATGACGGCAGGATCGACCTCTGCCACAGCCCACACCCATCCGGCGAACTCAGGATTAGCGCGGTGAGTCTCAATGGGCAACGGGGCGGGGACATCGCCCCCGGCATCCATGACAGCCTCGATCCATGCCGCAATCGCTTCTTTCGCGTTGTCGATCGCTTCGTCAATGCCGCTGTCGGCGGCTGAAAAGCATCCAGGCAAGTCAGGCACCACCACGCCCCATGCGTGCTGATCGTCGCCGGGTTCGATGACTATTGGGTATCTCATGAGGAAATCTCCTAAATTAGCCCTGCCTGCTTCATCAGCTTGTGCGCCAGCCCCTTCCCGAAGCTGGAGCGCGGATGCGGTACGCTGATATGCTCTGGCCTGGAAGGATGCCGGAATACGTGATGTGATCCGCGCACGTTGGCAAGCGTCCATCCATCACGCACAAGAAGTTTGATAAACTCGTTGCTGGTCATGGTGTGTATTATACACACTGCCTGCTATTTGAGTACTCAAGCGCCAGCCCATCGTAGGCAAAGCTTGTGGCAGGGGGGGAATTATCGGGCAGGGGGTGGTGTTCCAGCCAGGCGTCGAGGGTGTGGCTGATGTGGGTCAGACAGGTTTTTGCGGGGGCTATGGCGTGGGCGTCTGCCAGCGCGCGCGTCAGGTCGTTGTGGTTTTGTGGGCGGGCGGGGGCGTCAGGCGCTGTGGGGGGGTGGGTGCAATCCAGAATCAGGGCGTCCAGTCTGAATTGCTGGAGGAAGGTTTTGCTCTCGTCCGGCAAGCCGGATGTGTCGGTCAGGTACGCCAGTTTGCGTTCGCCATATTCGATGAGGTAGCCAAAGGTGATTTTTGAGTGCGCGAGCAAAATGGCGGTCACGAAAATCTGCCCGCCGGGTTTTCGGTGTTGCCCCAGGGCGCGTCGCTCAAAGGCTTGGAACGGGTTTGAGAAATCCAGGGGGCCGGGGTGTTTGTAGAGATCGGCGAATCCTTCAGGGTCGGGCGGCCCCAAAACCGGCAGCGGCGCGCCTTTTCCCCAGCGCAGGTGCAAAAGCCCTTGCGCGTGGTCGGCGTGGTAGTGGGTCTGGAGAATGCCGTCGAGACTGCCTGCGGGGAAGCGTTCCGCCAGATCGGTTAGCCCGCTGTCAATCAGATAACGCTGCCCGCCCGCTTCCAGCAGCGCCGAACAGGGGCGGCGACGGCGGGATTCATCACGTCGCGCGCGTTCGCAGGCGGGGCAGTGGCAGCCGTAGGCGGGCGTCTGCGCCGCATCCCCCGTGCCCAGAAAGGTGAGGCGCAGGGGGGCATCGCTTAAATCCGTTGTCATGTATCCTGACGCTCCGTTTCCAATGCCAATTCCTTGACGAACCGGTAATGGCTGCGTGTAAAACCTTCGCGTTCATAAAAGCGGTGGGCGTCAAGTCTACGCATATTGGTGGATAACTCGACCGTGACCGCGCCTGCCTGTCGGGCGATTTGCTCTACGTGACGCAGGAGCGCCTGCCCGATGTTTTGCCCCCGGCAGGCGGGTTCGATGATGAGTTCCTGTATCTCGCCGATGATGGCGGCGTGGTGCAGGTGTTTTTGCAGGGAGAGGCTGATAAAGCCCACCACGCGGGCGGCATCATTCACGGCAACCCGGTAGTGCAGGTCGGGGTGGTTGAGGTTTTCCAGATAAATTTGCCGCATCCCGTCAAACGCCAGATCATGCCCCAGAATTTTGATGAGGGCGTAAATGGCGCCGAAATCCGATGGCGTCGCGGGTCTGATTTGTGGGGTCATGGTGGGAAAAGGTGATTGGAAAAGTAGATGGTCGGCTGACGTTGGCGTTAAGCGGCGCTGTGACAGCGGCATTGGTTTGAACGAAAGGCCAGACTTTTGCATGAAACTTCCCACAAAGCAAGAACGTCAGGAAGCAAGAGTTTGAGGCAGCGCGAAACGAAATGGGCACACCCACTGTGCTGCAACACGACCGGCACGCGCGGATAACTTGCGCGACCAAGGGCAATTGACGAGGAACCACAACGCAACCATAATGGTTGTAAAAAGGAGAGCAAGCCATGCCGATAACCCTCACCCTGAAGAACATTCCTGATGAAGTGTACAGCCGCCTGAAGATTTGCGCTGAGTTGCACCGGCGGAGCTTGAACAGCGAGGCCATTGTGTGTCTTGAAAGTGCTCTTGTGCCAAGCAGGATAAAGCCGGGCGAGCGACTCGCACGGGCGCGCGAACTGCGGGCAGAACTTGCTGCCACGAGATTTTTAACGGACGACATAGATGCCTTTAAGCGTGAAGGTCGCCCATGATTGTTGTGGACTCGAATGTACTTGCGTATCTCTATCTGCCTGGTGATTTCACCGTAGCGGCAGAAAAATTGCTTGAACGAGACGCAAACTGGAATGCGCCAATCTTGTGGCGCAGTGAGTACCGCAACATTCTTGCGGGTTACATGCGCCGTGGCGCCTTGCCGTTTGAGAAGGCTTACGCCATTCAACTTGAAGCCGAGAGTTTGCTCAATGGCGCAGAGCATGAACCGGACTCCAGGCGCGTATTGGAATTGGTGAAGACCAGCAGTTGTTCAGCCTACGATTGTGAATTTGTAGCTACGGCTGAAATGCTGGGCACGCTTCTATACACAATGGATGCCAAACTGATAAACGCATTCCCGGAGATCGTGAGACCTCTCACAACGGACTAATATAAAAATGAGCCAGCGTAGCGCGGACATCATCTGTAGGGTGGCAGCGGGGTTCGACGAAGCGAAGCGACGGCAAAAGCGAAGCGCCTTCCACCACCCCGACTGACCAGCACGAGCAAAGCCACCACAGCGTTTGATCGATGTTCGCACACAAACGCCATGTGGTGGATAACGCTGCGCTCATCCACGCGCTCGACCATCGGGTTGATGGTGGAAGGCGCTTCGCTTTTCCACCCTTGTATTATGTTTCCCGTCCCAAGCAGCTACTTGGGACAGAGTGACTGGATGCCGTAACGCCCCTTGGGTTTTCAAGCCCGTATCGTAGATTTTGCAGCAGCCACTCATCCTCCGAACCACGATCGGACAGTATCTTTGGCCCGGCTGTGCCGGTAGCCCGCATTCACAAGGTAGATCATTCGAGGAGCCGCTTTCATGAGTACGCCATTGCAAGGAGAGCAACCGTTTGGAGGTCTCGCGTGAGAGGCTCGAGGCTGACATCGAAAGCCATCTCGAATGGCTCGATCAAGAGATGAAGCGTCTTGTCAAACAGATTCGGCAACATATCGACCAGGATCCTGACTTGAAAGACAGACAGACTTTGCTCGACAGTATCCCCGGCGTGGGCGAACGCACCATCGCCATGCTGATCGCATTCTCCGTCTCGCCGCAACGCTTTGACAATGCGCGACAGGCCACTGCCTTTGCGGGTCTTGACTCACGTCAGCATGAATCCGGCAGCAGTGTCCGCGGCAAGCCGCGTTTATCCAAAATCGGCCACGCTTTCTTGCGTAAATCCCCCTACATGCCCGCGATAGTGACGCTTTATCGCACCAACTGGGGAAAACGCTTCTTCAACCGTCTGTCTGCCTCAGGCAAGGCCCCAAAACTCATCATCGCCGCCATGATGCGCAAGCTCATTCATGTCGCCTTCGGTGTCATGAAATCGGGCAAACCCTGCGAACCCGCCTTGCACGGCGCTTGACGGGGATGGCAGTATCTACCCTTCAGAACCGATACCCCGCCTTCACATTCCCCGTCACGCCTTCGCGTTTGCCTGTGTAGCCTTGTATGCCGACATCCAGTGACCAGCCTTTTTCGGCGGGGGTTAGGGTCAGGCCTAGTTCAAGCAGGGCGGTGTCGCCTTTTAGCTTGGGGGCGTCCAGTTTGTAGCCGTAGATGCTGGCTTTTGCCTTGCCGTCGTATTCGTGTTCCCAGGCTGCGCCGAGCCAGGCGGTGGTTTGGGGGGTGAGGGCGTGATGCCATTTCGCGCCCAGTCTGGTTCTTTGCGAGGCTACGTCTTTGAATTTTACGGTCTCGCCTGTCGTGAGTTTTACGGTGTCGCCGTTTTGATGGCTCCAGAGGTATTGTCCGTAGACATCCAGCTTGCTCTGCTCAGAAAGTTTCAGGATGTAGCCTGCGCCTACATGTGCGCTCAGGTAGGTGGATTTGGCGTTGTAGGCGCTGTGGAGGGTGGTGCCGTTGATGAAATGGCCGCCGAAGTCGGTTTTGACCTGGCCTGAGCGCAGGCTGGCGTCGAGGTAGGGCTGGGCGGTGGTTGAGGGGTTGAGGGCGAGATGGGCCAATACGCCTGCGCCGGTGTATTCGGTGTCGCCGCTGCCGCGCACGCTGGCGGCGTTGGCGAAGCTGTTGTGGCTGGTGTAGTCGCCTTTGCCGTGTTCGATGAAGGCGGCGGCGGTCAATTTGCCCGCATTGGTGTCTTGGGTGCCAGCGAGGCCGGCGAGGAGGGTGTAGCCGTCGACGTCGATGTGGGAGCCGGTGTTGTGGCGCATTTTTCCGTAGCCGATGGCGGCGAAGCCTTGCAGGCGGGGGCCGGCGCCTTCGGCTGTGCCGCTGGCGTGCAGGGCGGCGGTCAGGCCTTGGGTGGTGGCGAAATCTTGTGCCTGATTGAGGTAGGCGGCGCCGCTCAGGAAGGCTTCGGAGAGGGCTTTGGTTTGGGCGTTGAGCTTGATGCCGCCGTTGCCGGGGGGCGGGGGTTCGACGGGGGGAACGGGTGGCTCGACAGGGGGTTCGACCGGTGGCTCGACTACGGGCGGTTCAACGGGAGGCGGTTCAACTGGCGGCGGGGGCGGAGGTGTGACGGGGGGTGTCACCACCGCAGGCGGTGGGACATACGGCGTCACCGTCGTTGTGGCGACGAGGTTGTTGCCGACTGCCGCGATGCTGAAGGCGTAGGAAGTAAACGTTATGCCCGCTGAGATGGTGACGGGGGAATAGGCGCTGGCGCTTGTCAATGTGCCGCCTGCCGCGATGAGGTTGATTTTGTTTCCCGACGCGAGGCTGCTGAAACTCGGAAAACTGCCGTCACGCACGAGGTTTACCGTGCTGTCGGTGATGTCCGCGTT
>BNUB01000006.1 GCA_025997045.1 Betaproteobacteria bacterium | reverse complement strand
GGCTGGAGCCACTGCGGCAAGCCTTCAACCACTGGATCAAGGCGCTGTTGCGACGCCGTGCCGAGCCGACTATGATCAAAGAGATCAACGCCATCAACGACATATTTGAGGACTTCGCCATGCTGGCCGAACAACGGGAATCGTGGTTTGACGATGCGATCGCACAAGGACTGCAACAAGGCTTGCAGGCAGGATTGCAACAGGGATTGCAGGCAGGACGTCAGGAAGGCGAAGTCAGGCTGCTGGCCCGGCAACTGACCCGCCGTTTCGGCCCGTTGTCGCCACGGGTGGAAGCGCGTCTGCGCGAAGCGGACAGCACGCAGTTGGAAGCCTGGTTTGATGCCTCGTTCGACGCGCAGAGCCTGACGGATATCGTGGGGCTGACGGAGGGGCATTAATCCTGGTAGCAAGCTTATGGGCATGCGGCGTAGGGGTTTGTTTCAGCGCATGTTACTTTTTGGAGCTTTCCATGCTCAATTTCACCCGTTTCCAGCGCCAGCTTGCGCACGGGGTGCTGCTCACCGCGTTCGCTACGCTGCTGCCGCTGTCTGCCTCTGCGCAGACCGATAAAACCTTCACCAACAGCATCGGCACGGAATTCATCCTGATTCCGGCAGGCTCCTTTACCATGGGCACGGACGAAAACGATGAGGATGCAGGCGAAGATGAAACGCCGCAGCACCGCGTCAGCATCAGCCAGGCTTTTTATCTGGGTAAATACGAAGTCACGCAAGGCGAATGGGTCGCGGTGATGGGGAGCAACCCGAGCAAATTCAAAGGGCGCAGCAACCCGGTAGAGCAGGTGTCGTGGAACGATGTGCAGACCTTTATTCAGCGTCTGAACGCCAAAGAGGGCACGAACAAATACCGCCTGCCGACGGAAGCCGAATGGGAATACGCGGCGCGTGCGGGCACAAAAAGCACGTATTCATTCGGGGATGACGCGGGGCAATTGGGGGCATATGCGTGGTATGACGGCAATTCAGGCGACCAGACCCATCCTGTCGGGCAAAAAAAGCCAAACCCATGGGGTTTGTACGATATGCACGGCAATGTGTGGGAGTGGGTAAACGATTGGTATGACAAAAGTTATTACAGTCGTAGTCCTTCGACTGACCCGGCGGGTTCTTCGAGCGGCCGGTACCGGGTGCTGCGGGGCGGTAGCTGGAGCCTCTCCGCCGGGTTCCTGCGGTCGGCGGGCCGGGGCAGCATCTCGCCGGATAGCCGCTACGACCTCGACGGCTTCCGCCTTGCCCGTTTCCCAGGTCAATAACAGAGCAAGAAAGCAGCATCATTGGCAAACCATTGGATGAATGGGCGAGTGGGTGATCAGGGCAGCGTGAGCAAGGTCTTGAGTTTGGGATCGGTAACGCTGGCGGGCAGATAGCCGATGGCGTTGGGATTCTTCGCCAGCCATTCGCGGGCCTCGGTCTGGTTGGCGGCTTCGAGCGGCGGGCGCACCCGACCACTGAATACCAGCCGCGACCAATAGGCTTTGACCTGCACGGGGTTCTTGCCGGTGAGCGTCAGGTAAAGCAGGTTGCGCTCTTCGCCGGGGGGCAGGTCGATCAGCGTGACCGGGGTGCCGTTGCCGAGCGAGGTTCGGCGACCGAGGAAGATTTGTGTCGCTTCTTCCTGGGTGAGGGCGCTGATGGCGCCATCAGCGGCGGCGACGAGGTGGATGTGGATGGCGGTCTCTTCGGCAGACGCGGCCTGATGGCTGCACAAGAAGGCGGCGGCAAAGAGTACGGTGCCGAAAAAGCGCGTGGCAGCACGGCGGGCGGGTCGCGGGGTGGCAGGGGCGAGCTTAGAACGTAACATCGACGCTGGCTCCTATTGTGTTGATGGAGCGATCCTGCATGCGCGCATTCATCGGATCACGCGCAAAGAAACTGCCCCAACTGTCACCGCTGATGCGGGCATGGTTGAATTCGAGCTTGAGTGCGGCATTGCGGTAGAAATCCCAGCGCGTGCCGAGGGTGACGCTGCGCTGTGAGAGGTTGCGCGCGGCAGTGAAGGCGCGCAGGAAGCCGTCGACTTGGGGTACGGGGGAGCGGCCTGAAGTGACCGGGCTGTCTTCGGTGTGGCGGGCCAGGGTGATGTAGGGGAGCCAGTTGCCGAAGTGGCGTCCGGCGGTGACTTCCCAGGCATGGGCGTCGTGGGTGTAGCGGCGCGAGGTGAGGCGGGAGTATTCGCCGATCAGCAGCCACTTGCCGTCGTCCCATTGCGCACCCAGTGCGCTGAAGGTGGAAAAGCCCTTGTTGCCGGAGAGGTCGTTCAGGATGGCGTTGGCGTTGGGCGTGGTGGCGTGGAGGAGGGAGGAGAGCATGAGGAAATCGTCGCCGCTCCACTTGAGGGCGAAGTTGGTTTCTGCATGGCCGGCGAACAGGGTCAGGTGCTCGGTCGTGGCGGTGATGTTCAAGCCGCGTGCGCTGTCCAGATGGGAGTTGCCGCCCTGGTAGATGGAGAGGATGGTGTTGCCGAAATAGGGGTGAATCTCGATGTTCACGCCGCCGATGCTGGTGTGGTAGAGCAGATCGACGCCATCGAGGTAAGTGAACGGGTTGAGGCTGTAGACCTCGGTGGGCGGGCGGATCCAGGGGTTGGCGTAGTTGATGTCGATGGTGTCCGACAGCATGAAGAAAGGCACCCGGTAGCGCCCGGCGCGCACGGTCAGGTTCGGGGTCGGGCGGTAAGCGATGAAGGCCAGATTGGCGCTCGGCTCATGGCTGCCGAGCGCGTTTTCCCGGCTGGTGAACTGGACAACGGCGTTGGCGTTGGGGCCGATGGCGATGTTGCCCTGCACGCCGATGACGGTGTCCGGGCCGAAGTCGGGATTCTCCGCGCCGGGATGGTTGATGCTGGGGCGAATGAAGCGCACATCCGATTGTCCGGTGGCGACCATGCCCAGCGTGGCGAAGCCCGAGAACTGGAACGGTGGCGCTTCCGCACGTAGCGGGGGGCTGGCGACGAGCAGCGCCAGCAGGAGCGGAAGCGCGGCACGGGGAAGATGATTCATGTTTGGGGTTCCTGATTTTTGTTCAGTAGCTGCGCCTTGATCAGTTCGCACGCTTCATGGGTGGCGACCGCTTTGGAGAACAGATAGCCCTGGCCGAAATCGCACCCGATCGAGCTTAGCATGCGGGCCTGATCGTCACGTTCGATGCACTCGGCCACCACCAGCATGCCCAGGTCGTGGGCGAGGTTGATGCTGTGGCGGACGATGGCGCGCAGCCGTGGGTCGGAGGTGACGGTGCCGACGAAGGAGCCGTCGAGTTTTACCACATCGCAGGGGATGGTGTGAAGATAGGACAGGGCGGAGTAGCCGGTGCCAAAGTCGTCGATCAGCACGACCATGCCTGCGTCGCGCAGACACTGGAGCGTGTCGCTGGCGGGGCCGGTGGAGCTGGTCACCAGACTTTCCGTGACCTCGAAGCGCAGGCGTTCGGGGGCGAGCTGGTAGCTGGAGATGGTGCCGAGAATTTCTTCGACGAGGTTGGGGCGGGAGAGCTGGCGGGCGGAGAGATTGACGCTGACGGGCGGCGGCTCCACGCCGGTCTGGGTCTGCCAGTCGGCGATGTCCTCGCAGGTGCGGCACAGCACGAACATGCCAAGCTCGTGGATCAGGTCGAGCGATTCGGCGATGGGGATGAACTTGGCCGGTGAAATCATGCCGTAACTGGGATGGGGCCAGCGCGCCAGCGCCTCGAAGCTGGCGATCTCGCGGTTGGAGAGGCGGACGATGGGCTGGTAGTGAACCTGCAGTTGCTTCTCGCTCAGGGTCTTGCGCAGGTCGGTTTCGATGCGCAGCGTGTTGAGCACCTGATCATGCATGGAGGACTGGAAGACCTCGATCGGCGAGGCGCCATTTTTGCGCGCCATTTGCAGGGCATTGTCGGTGTCGCGCAGCAGGGTTTCGGCATCGGACTGCGCGTTTTCGCTGAGGGTGATGCCCATGCGGCAGGTCATGTGGAGCATTTGATGGGTGCCGGGCGGGGTGAAACCGGGCAAGGTGCTCAGCGATTCGGCAATGTTGATGGCCTCGGCAGAGGAGCTGATACCGTGGAGCAGGACGGTGAACTGGTCGCCACCAATCCGGGCGACGATGTCCCCCGGTCGCAGCGAACCGGCGAGGCACTCGGCGACTACGCACAGCAGCTTGTCACCGGTGGCGTGACCGTAGCTGTCGTTGATGAGGTGGAAGCGTTCGAGGTTGATGGTGAGGATGGCGAAACGGGCGCCTTCCTCGTTGCCGCGCTGCTGGGACAGGGCCTGGCGCACATGCTCGATGAACAGTGCGCGGTTGGGCAGGCCGGTGAGGCCGTCGTGCAAGGCGTCGTAGAGTAGTTGCTGTTCGGCGCGCTTGCGCAGGTGGATGTCGCTGATGGAGCCGGCCATGCGCACCGCCCGACCCTTGGCATTACGCTGCGCGACACCACGGGACATGATCCAGCGATAACCGCCGTCTTCGTGACGGATGCGGTGTTCGAGCATGAATTGGGGGCTTGAGCCTTTCAGGTGCTCGGCCATCCGCGCCTTGAAGATATGCACTTCGTCGGGATGGAGTCTGGACGTAAACAGGGTGGTTGCGGTTTGCAGGGGCGAGTCATCCGACACCGACTCGTCGACGGTGATGCCGATCAGTTCGCAGAAGCGCGGGGAGTAATGCCCGCGATCACAGAGGATGTCCCAATCCCACAAGCCGTCGTTGGCGCCGCGAATGGCCAGCGCATAACGTTCTTCGCTGGCCTTGAGGCGGGTGGTGAAATCCTGCAACTCGGTTACGCGCTGTTGCAGCGCCACCGCCATGGTGTTGAAGTGGCGCGCCAGGCGGGAGAGTTCGTCGCCGCCCTCGTCGTTGAGGCGGTGATCGAGTTTGCCGTCGGCCAGCGCCTGGCTGCCGTCGACGAGCTGTGCCAGCCGGGTGGTGAGCAGGTAGGCGATGATCGACAGCAGGATCACCGTCGCCAGCACTTCGGCGAGGGCAATCAGCGAGCTTTGGGCAATGATGGCCTGCCGCGCCGCGATCAGCACCGAGGCCGAAACGCCGAACTGGAGCAGGCCGACCTTGTTGTGCGCCAGCAGCAGGTGATGGCGGACGTGGATGACCGGGCTGGAGAGCAGGTCGACCGCGTCATGGTTGCCGAAGCCCAGGCTGGGCTCGGGCAGCCCCTCCATCTGCGGCAGCCCGGCGCGCAGCAGAAGCTTGCCCTCTTCGTCGGCGATGCGCACATAGACCAGCCCGCCCTCGGCGCTGTCGTCGAGAAGCTCGCCCAGCGTGTCCTGCAGCGGGTCGAAATTGGCTTGCCCGCTGTAGGCCGTCGCCATCGCATGCAACATGCTCGCATTCTGGCTGATCAGGGTGTCGAGGTTGGCGTGCGCGGCCTGATCCATCAAACGGACGCTGTTGATGAGCAAGAGGCTGAGAAGCACCACCTGCACCGCCGTGCTGACCAGCACAAGCTTGACCCGGATCGAGCTGTTACGGAATGGGAGCAGGATGTCCATGCGTTTTGGCGCAAGCGGGCTTGCCGTGGCGTCTCCTTGATCTCTCAATGTCTGGCCTGTCGCCGCACCGCCGACGAGGTGTCGATCTTGCCATGGCGCGCATACGCTTCGAGGTTGGCCTCGATGTCGTCGGGGTCGTAGAGGTAATTTACCATGATTCCCCATGACTGGGCGTAGCCGTTGGCGGAGGTGTCGGCCTGCCAGTTGAGGCGCTCGATGCGGGCGCCGTTGCCAAGGTGGAAACGGGCGACCGCGTCGTAAGGACGATCACCGCGTTTGGCTTCGGTGAGGTAGCGCGCGGCAAGGCGCAGCAACGGTTCGTGCAGCGCGGCGAGCAGTTTTTCGTTCTCGGGCCATTCGATATCAGCGTCCAGCAGCGCGGCGACAAGGTCGGCTTCGGAGCGTCCGGCATCGCTCGCCAGCAGTTTTTTGCGCTCGGTGGAGCTCATCGCTGCGAGTACCGCGCCGAGTTCCTGCGGGTTCTGCCTGGCCCAGCGGATGAGGCCGGGGAGCGGCGACAGGGTGGAGAAGGTGCGCAGGCGGGGGAAATCCCGTTGCAGGTCGGCAAGCACCCGTTTGAGGAGGAAATTGCCAAACGAGACCCCGCGCAGGCCGGCCTGGGTGTTGGTGATCGAATAAAAGATCGCCGCATCGGCCTTGCCGGGGTCGCCGAGCGGGGCATTGATGTCGAGCAGGCGCTGGACGTTGTCGGCGAGCGTCTCGGTGAGCGCGGTTTCGACGAAAATCAGCGGCTCCAGCGGCATGCGCGGGTGGAAGAAGGCGTAACAGCGGCGGTCGGAATCGAGGCGGTTTTTCAGATCCTGCCAGGAATGGATGGCGTGGACGGCTTCGTACTTGATCACGCGCTCCAGCAGCGCGGCTGGAGATTCCCAGGTGATCTGGCGCAATTCGAGAAAACCGACATCGAACCAGGCGGTGAGGCGGTTTTCGAGTTCGCGGTCGAGCGGCTTGAGCAGCGGGTCGTCCACCACAAAGCGCAGCAGGTCGGCCCGCAGGTCGACGAGGAATTTGACCCCCTGCGGAATGGCATTGAACTGGGTCAGGATGCGCAGGCGCTGCGAACGCATCGCCGCCCGCAGCTGCGCTTCGGCGTTCCATTGCTGGTCGGTGCCGACCGCTTCCTGATAGGCGGCGTGGGCTTGGGCGACGGTCTCGGGGTTGGGGCCGAAATCGAGCGCGATCAGGCGCAGCATCGCGTGGCGTCCGGCATCGTCGAGCTTCAGGTAAGTGTCGGCGAGCCTGGCCGCACGCTGGCGGGTCGAGATCTCGCCGCCGAGACCGATGGCGCATTCTTCCAACTGATGACGGATGCGCTCCAGTGTTTTTTCCGAGGGTTCGCGGGATTTGCCCGTAGCCTGGGCGACGATATTCCGCATCTTCAACAAACTGCGTGAAACCAGATTTCCTGCCATGTCTCCTCCTCTGGGATGTGGGAGTGTTTTGTCAATGTTTTTTTGACTATACCGCGTCTGCGTTGCTGTCATGCGGTTGAAAGTCATGAATGGGCGCGATTTCGATGCTGACTGTAGAGGATCAGCCACATGCCGATGATCACCATTGGCAGACAAAGCCATTGGGCGGTCGAGAGTCCGAGGCCGAGATGGGCGAAAATGCCCGGGTCGGGATTGCGGAAAAATTCGGCGCTGAAGCGCAGCACCCCGTAACCGGTCAGGAAGACGCCCGACGTTGAACCAAGAGGACGGGGTTTCGAGGTATACCACCACAGGATAAAAAAGAGCAACAGCCCTTCGCCGAGCGCCTGGTAGATTTGCGAAGGGTGGCGCGCCAGGGCGTCGACGTGCGGAAACTGCATCGCCCAGGGCAGGTCGGGGGCGGCGGGACGGCCCCACAATTCGCCATTGATGAAATTGCCGATGCGCCCCGCGGCCAGTCCGGTGGGCGCCAGCGGGACAATGAAGTCTGTTATTTGTAAAAACTTGCAAGCATTGCGCCGGGCGTAAAGCCACATTGCCAGCATGACGCCGAGAAAGCCGCCGTGAAAACTCATGCCGCCTTTCCAGACGGCGAAGATTTCCAGCGGGTGGGCGAAATACCAGGCGGGCTCGAAAAACAGCACTTCACCGAGGCGAGCACCAAGAATGACGCCAAAAACGCCATAAGTGAGCAGGTCGTCGAGCGTGTGCGCATTCCAGCCGAGATCGGGGCGACGGCGCAGATGCAGGCGACCGAGGAGGATGAAACAGGCAAAGGCCACGAGGTAGGTGATGCCGTACCAGCGCACGGAGAGCGGGCCGACTGAAAACGCAACAGGGTCAAATTGGGGATGAATCAGCATGATCAGGGTTCTATAATTCCGGTTTTTCCTGTCAGAGAAAGTTGATGTCCATTCTCGTCTGTGGTTCGATGGCTTACGATAACATCATGGTTTTTGATGGTCGCTTCAAAGACCATATTCTGCCCGAGCAGATTCATATTCTGAATGTTTCTTTTATGGTGCCGGAACTGCGACGCGAATTTGGCGGCTGCGCGGGCAACATTGCCTACAACCTGCACCTGCTGGGCGCCGAGGATCCCCTGATTGTGGCCACCGTCGGCGACGATGCTTCCGACTACCGCGAGCGCCTCGCCACCCTGGGTTTGCGCCAGGATTTCGTGCGCCAGGTGGTGGGCACCTATACGGCACAAGCCTTCATCACCACCGACCTCGACGATAACCAGATTACCGCCTTTCACCCCGGCGCAATGCTGCATTCGCACGACAACGATGTGCGCGCCGCGCAAAACGCCAGTCTGGCAATCGTTTCTCCCGATGGCCGCGATGGCATGTTGCGCCACGTGGAGGGCTTCCACGCCGCAGGGGTGCCGTTCGTGTTCGATCCGGGGCAGGCCCTGCCGATCCTGTCCGGCGATGAGCTGCTGCACTGCCTGAAGCTGGCGCGCTATTGCACGGTAAACGACTACGAACTGCAGTTGATGAGCAGCAAAACCGGGCGCACCGTGGAAGCCCTGGCGGCCGAGGTTGAGGCGCTGGTCGTGACCCGCGGCGGCGATGCGTCGTCGATTTATGCTAATGGAGAGCGGATTGATATCCCGACCGTCGCGGTGGCGGAGGTGCTTGATCCGACCGGTTGTGGCGATGCCTACCGCGCCGGGCTGCTCTACGGCATCGACAAGCACTGGGACTGGCTGGCCTGCGGGCGGCTGGCGGCGGTGATGGGGGCGATCAAGGTTGGCCATCGTGGCGGGCAGAACCATCAGCCGGAACGCGGGGAGATCGTCGCTTTGCACCGCAAGGCGTTCGGCAAGGCGCCGATGCTGGACTGAGCCAGAAACCCGGTCAGGGATAAAAACGGTCGACGTGGTAATTGCTCGGGTCGAGCTGGTCGACTTCGAGCACCAGCCGCACCGAGAGATCGCTGCGGGGGGCAAAACCACTGCCGATGCGCTCGCGCGTCACCCATTCCGCAGGGGGGATGACGCGGCGGGCGAGCGGGGTGTTGATGCCGTCACTCAAGGTCAATTCGAGCGACGGCCAGTCCTGTACGAAGTTCGCCTGGTTGCTGACTGTGGCAAAAAACACGTAGTGTCCCGGGCGCCCTGGGTCGGACTGCAAGTCGGAATCGCTGATCCGGATGAGCGAGAGATCACGCGGCAAAGGCATGTCGCATTCCAACTCGGCGCAGGCCATGACCAGCCACGGGCGCAAAATCGGCACCTCGCGCGCGATCGCATGGCGGAACAGGTAGGTGGATTGCAGCGCCAGGGCGACGCCCAGCACAAACACCAGCAGCCCCCAGAACATGCGCGTGGCTCGCGTCGCGGGCTTGCCATAGGCATTCAGCCGTTCCGGGGTGATCTTCGGGACAAGCGTATCGTCGCTGGCGGCCACTTCCCGGCGTTGGCGGGTGAGGCTTTCAAGGACAACATCGTCAACGCCGGAGTCGACAGCAAGCTCATCTTCGGTATCGGTATCGGCATCGAAGTCGGTGTCGATGTCAGTGTCGATTTTGATGCGGGCGTCGTGGTTGTTGAATTCGTATTCGATCTGGTTGATCTTGTCTTCGAGCGGGATCTCGTCGGGATCAGCATCGAGCGCGATGGCTTCGATGACATCATCAATGTCGTCGCCGATTTTGTCTTCGGCGTCATCCTCATTGACCAGCGCCTTGATGATGTCGGCATCGGCGTCGGTGTCAGCGTCAGTGACCGGATTCAGTTCGGGGAGTTCTGCGGCAGACGACCACGTCAAGGCACGGGGAACCTTGGGTTTCGAGTCCAGCGAAGAAGAAAAATCCAGTGCATCCAGCGTGCGTCGCGCCTTGGGCGGGGTGATGCCGTGCTGGGCCGGGAGGGGTTTGCCTGCGGCGGAGGTGGTGGCGAAGCTGTCACGAATGGCCTGCGCGAGGTCGACGGGAGGCCGGGTGGGTTCGACCGTCAGGGCGACGTGAGGCGGGGTGTGGCCGGTTTTGGCTGGCTGACGCACGCTCGTCGGCTTGGGCAGCTCCTCGTCCTGCGGGGCGACCAGATAGTCGAGCGCGTTGAACGGGTTAAAGCAATGGCCGCAACGCACCTTGCCCTGACGGGCATTGAGTTGTTCCGGGCTGAGCCTGAAAACGGTTTGACAACTCGGGCAGCGGGTAAGCATCGGCGATGGCTCGTCAGAGTCTGAGCGTTCTGGCAATGTGGCGAATCGCGAATGATAAGTCATCGGCTGTGCGACAGGTGGTCGACCTGCCCGGCTGGGCGGAAAATAAAGGGTGGATTACGGGCCGGACTGGAGAGCACGTTGTCCCTCCAGTCTGGCCCATCCGTCAAGTATGCCCCCAATTTTGAGCGTCAGGTAGGGCGCCCACGCGGAAATGACCTGTTCGGCCTGCTGTTCGAGCACGCCGGAGAGCGCAACCCGGCCACCGGGCGCCACGCACGCCGAGATGGCGGGGGCGAGTACGCAGAGCGGGTTGGTGAGGATGTTGGCGACGACGAGATCGAAACGTTGGGTCAGCGTCAGCGCAGAATGGCGCACCTGGAGCAGGTGGTCGACGTGGTTGCGGCGGGCATTGTCGAGGGCGGCTTCCACCGCACGCTCGTCGATATCGACCCCGAGCACCTCCCCGGCGCCGAGCCGGGCTGCGGCGATGCCGAGGATGCCCGAGCCACAACCATAATCCAGCACGGTCTGGCCGGGCTGCACCACGTCGCACAGCCAGGTCAGGCACAGCCGCGTCGTGGGGTGCGAGCCGGTGCCGAAGGCCATGCCGGGGTCGAGTTCGATGTTGATCGCCTCCGCGTCGGGGGCGTCGTGCCACGAGGGCACAATCCACAGCCGCCCGGTAATGCAGATCGGGTCGAACTGGCTCTGGGTCAGTTGCACCCAGTTCTGCTCGGCCAGCTCACCGGTGGTGTAAGGGGGAAGCTCGCCGAAGCCGCTGTCCTGTGCGATGCGGGCGAGCAGGGCGGCGACATCCGTGCCGGGATCGAACAGGGCGTTGACCCGGCTGTGCGCCCACAGGTTTGCAGGCTCCTGACCGGGTTCGCCGAATTGCGGGGTTTCGGCGGCGGTGCCGGCGTCAGCGTCTTCGATCGACACCGACAGCGCGCCGGCCTCCATCAGGGCTTCCGACCAGGCTTCGGCGTGATCTGCTGCGGCTTCGAGCACGACCGAAATCCACATCTCCGCCACCCTCAAGCCTTGATCACGCCGACCTGGGCCAGACGCTGTTCAAGGTAATGGATGCTGGTGCCGCCTTTGAGGAAATGACTGTCGAGCATCAGCTCCTGATGGAGGGGGATATTGGTCTTGATCCCGGCCACCGCCATCTCCGACAGCGCGATGTTCATCCGTGTGATGGCCTGCTCGCGGGTGTCGCCGTAGGTGATCAGCTTGCCGATCATCGAGTCGTAGTGCGAGGGCACGGTATAGCCGGTATAGACGTGGGAGTCGACGCGCACGCCGGGGCCGCCGGGGGTGTGCCAGTTGCTGATCTTGCCGGGCGAGGGGGTGAACTTGAACGGATCTTCGGCATTGATCCGGCACTCCACCGCGTGACCGCGCAGCACCACATCGCGCTGGCGGAACCAGAGTTTTTCTCCCGCCGCGACCCGAATCTGGGCCTGGACGATGTCGATGCCGGTGATGAATTCCGTGACCGGATGTTCGACCTGCACCCGGGTGTTCATTTCGATGAAATAGAACTCGCCGTTTTCGTACAGGAACTCGAACGTACCCGCGCCGCGGTAGCCGATCTTGCGGCAGGCGTCGGTGCAGCGTTTGCCGATGGTGTCGATCAGCTTGCGGTCGATGCCCGGCGCGGGGGCTTCTTCGATCACTTTCTGGTGGCGGCGCTGCATCGAGCAGTCGCGCTCGCCCAGATACACCGCATTGCCATGCTGGTCGGCCATCACCTGGATTTCGATGTGGCGCGGGTTCTCCAGGTATTTCTCCATGTACACCACGGGATTGCCGAACGCGGCCTGGGCCTCGGCGCGGGTGGTGGTGACGGCGTTGAGCAGCGCCGCCTCGGTGTGCACGACGCGCATCCCGCGCCCGCCGCCGCCGCCGGACGCCTTGATGATGACCGGATAGCCGATGGAGCGGGCGATGCGGATGATCTCTTTGGGCGCCTCGGGCAGCGCGCCGTCGGAGCCGGGCACGCAGGGCACACCCGCTGTTTTCATCGCGTCCTTGGCCGAAACCTTGTCGCCCATCAGGCGGATGGTGTCGGGGCGCGGGCCGATGAAGACAAAGCCGGATTGTTCGATACGTTCGGCGAAGTCGGCGTTTTCCGACAGGAAGCCGTAGCCGGGGTGAATGGCCTCGGCATCGGTGACTTCCGCCGCAGAAATGATCGCGGGGACATTGAGATAGCTCTGCAACGAGGGCGCGGGGCCGATGCACACCGATTCATCGGCGAGCTTGACGTATTTGGCTTCGGTGTCGGCTTCCGAATGCACGGCAACCGTCTTGATGCCCAACTCGCGGCAGGCGCGCAGCACACGGAGGGCGATTTCCCCCCGATTGGCAATGAGGATTTTCTCGAACATGGCGTTCAGCCGATCACGAACAGGGGTTGGCCATATTCGACCGGCTGACCGTTTTCGACCAGAATGGCCTTGATCGTGCCCGCAGCGTCGGCCTCGATTTCGTTCATCAGCTTCATCGCTTCGATGATGCAGAGGTGGTCGCCAACGCTGATACTTTTGCCCACTTCGGCCAGCGGCTGGGCATCGGGCGAGGTGGCGCGGTAGAAGGTGCCGACCATGGGCGACTTCACAATGTGCCCGGCAGGCACATCACTCGCGTCTGCTGCGCCTGCGGCGACTGCGCCAGCGGCAGGCGCGAGCGGCGCGGCGACCGGAGCGGGGGCGGCATAGGCGATCTGGGGGGCGGCGGAGGCGAGATGCTTGGCGATTCTCACCTTCTCTTCGCCCTCGGTGACTTCGAGTTCGGAGATGCCCGATTCCTGAACGAGGTCGATCAGTTTCTTGAGTTTACGCAAATCCATGTAATTCTCCGGGCAAAAAGCTGGGGGTAAAAAGCAGGGCGGGGTCGCGTGACGCACGCGCTGAACGCAGCATGACATCAATGAGCGTCAATGAGCGCGTCGTCAAATAACGTGGTCCCGAACGTGGTTCTGCAACTGTTCAAGGGCAAAATCCACCGCCGCCAGATAGCCGTAAGCGCCAAGGCCACAAATCACCCCGACCGCGAGGTCGGAGAAATACGAATGGTGGCGAAAGGCTTCGCGGCTGTGGATGTTCGACAGGTGAACTTCGACGAACGGGATACGAATCGCCGCCAGCGCATCGCGCAAGGCAACGCTGGTGTGGGTATAGGCTGCGGGGTTGATGATGATGAAGTCGATGCCTTCAAGGGCTGCGGCCTGGATGCGGTCGATCAACTGGCCTTCGTGATTGCTCTGGAAGGATTCAAGCTGGACGCCGTTGGCACGGGCACGCGATTCCATCGCGGCGTGGATGTCGGCCAGGGTGGTGCGACCATAAACATCCGGCTCGCGGTTGCCGAGCAGGTTGAGGTTCGGGCCGTGCAGCGCAAGGATACGGCGCTGGGGCGGCGGGGGAGGTGAACTCGTTTTTTGTCGGGTCATCCGGAAAGTTTGCAGCAGTTCGACGCAATTTGTCCAGCGTGACATGCGCGGCTGTCAAGGCAAAGTAGAAGTGTCCGGCGCGGGCCTTCCCGCTTGTTCGGCAAGCAGTGCGCGGATCTGCGTGGTTAGCGTTTTGCGCGCCACACGCCCGATGTGAGTGTGGCGCACGACGCCGTGGCGGTCGATGATGAGGGTGAAGGGCAGCGCGCGCAGGGTGTTGCCGAAGCTCGCCGTGTCGTCGAGAACCTGCCGGGAGGCGATCAGCAGGGGGTAAGAGATTGCGTGTTCGCGCCCGAAATCCTGCACTTTGGCCGCTGTATCAATGCTGATGCCGACAAATTGCACCGGTGCGGCGCTGAATTCGTCTGCGCTGGCGCTGAGATCGGGAATTTCCTCACGGCAGGGTGGGCACCATGTCGCCCAGTAATTGGCGACGATGATTTTGCCTTGCCAGTGCGCCATGTCTTGCACGGCGCCCTGCGGGTCGGGCAGTTTGAGCGTCAGCACGGCGGCGGTGGCCTCAGCGGTGGCGTTGGTGCGGAGTAAATAGCCGATGCCCGCGCTGGCGATGAGGGAGACGATCAGCAGGTATAGCGCCAGGCGGGGTGCTGGCTTCATGTGTTGGCGATCAAGTCTTCAAGCTGGGCGAGGCGGGCGCGGCCCTGACGCGGCGCGCTGCGCTCGACGCTGGCGGGGTAGAGCGAGAGCCGCGCCGGGATGTCGTCCCATTCCAGGCTCAGCACCAGCTCGGGCGCGACCGCCAGCGGCTTGCGGATGTCGCGGTGGGTGAATTCCAGCCCGGCATCGAGGAGGAAAATTTCCACCTCCTTGGCGCTGTCGGGGAACAGGTCAAGCTCGATCTCCGCATAACGCCCGGCGGTGCCGTCGAGCACGCCGCCGCACAGATAGGGGCGGAACGGGGCCAGTTCGCGCATCAGCCGTGCCGCCGTGTGGCGCATGATGGCGAGGCGTCCGGCGAGTTCTTCGCCGTGGTAGAGCGCCTGCCAGGTGCGCAGCTCGGCTTCGATCTCGGCGTTGGTGGGCAAGGCTTCGGTGTCGCTTGCGCCCAGTTGGCGCGCGGCCTTGCGTTTGGCGAAGCCGAAATCGGCCACGCCGTCTTCAGCCATCATCCGTGCGGCCAGGGCGACGATCTCGCGGCGGCGTTGCACATTGCGGGGAGGAAAACCGTGTTGTGGCATGGGGTGAGCGGCGGTGCCATCGGATAGAATGGTGATATTGTACTCGGGCCATCGGTCGGCATTTCAGCGCGGAATCACATGCATATTCATATTCTTGGTATTTGCGGCACGTTCATGGGGGGGGTGGCGCTGCTGGCGCGGGCGGCCGGGCATATCGTCACCGGGTGCGACGCCAATGTTTATCCGCCGATGAGCACTCAGTTGGTCGAGCAGGGCGTCGTGCTCACCGGGGGGTATGACCCCGCCCAGGTCGAGCTGATGCCCGATCTGTTCGTGATCGGTAACGCTGTCTCCCGTGGCAATCCCCTGCTCGAAACCATCCTCGACCGCGGCCTGCCCTATGTCTCCGGGCCGCAGTGGCTGGCGGAAAACGTGCTGGCCGGGCGCTGGGTGCTGGCGGTGGCCGGGACGCACGGCAAGACCACCACGGCTTCCTTGCTGGCCTGGGTGCTGGAGAGCGCCGGGTTGGCGCCGAGTTTTCTCATCGGCGGCGTGCCGCAGAATTTCGGCGTCTCGGCACGGCTCACCGAATCGCTCTTTTTTGTCATCGAAGCCGATGAATATGACACCGCGTTCTGCGACAAGCGCTCGAAGTTCATCCACTATCGCCCGCGCACGCTGGTGCTGAACAATCTCGAATTCGATCACGCAGACATCTTCACCGATCTGGGGGCGATCGAGACGCAATTTCATCATCTGGTGCGGACTTTGCCCTCCAATGGCCGCATCATCGCCAATGCCGCCGCCCCGGCGCTGGGACGGGTGATCGAGCGTGGTTGCTGGACGGAGCTGGAATGGTTCGGCCAGCGCGAAGGGTGGACGGTGGCGGAGGGCAGGAGCGATGCCGAAGCGGTTTTTTCCCTGAATGGCAAACCGGTAGGCCGGGTCGAGCTGACGCTGGCCGGGCAGCACAATCGTGAAAACGCGCTCGCCGCTGTCGCCGCCGCCCGCCATGTCGGCGTGTCCCCGGCCTTGTCGATTGCCAGTCTGGCGCATTTTGGCGGGGTCAAGCGCAGGCTGGAGATTCGTGGCACGGTGCGCGGGGTGACGGTGTATGACGATTTCGCCCACCATCCGACCGCCATCGCGCTGACCGTGGCCGGTTTGCGCCAGCGTGAGCCCAGGGGCCGCATTCTCGCCGTACTGGAACCGCGCTCCAACACGATGAAACAGGGGGTGATGAAGGATCAACTCCCCGCCAGTCTGGCTGCGGCTGACCGGGTGTATTGCTACACCAAAGGCCTGGAGTGGGACGCCGCGGCAACGCTCGCCCCCCTTGGTGCACGCCAGTCCTGCCATGATGACCTCGACGCGCTGGTGCTTGCTGTCGCGCTGGAAGCGCAGGCCGGCGACCATGTGCTGGTGATGAGTAATGGCGGCTTCGGCGGGGTGCATCAGAAATTGCTGGATGCGTTGGGGGCGGAGTAGGGTATTGCCCTGCTTCCGGCGACGCGGGTGCGCTGAACATGTCCACCATCCTCATCCTCTACTCCACCGTCGACGGCCACACGCGCACGATCTGCGAGCGGATTGCGCACGGGCTTGAAGCGGAAGGCCACGGCGTTACCCTGACGCGGATCGAGGATGCTGGCGGTATCAATCTGGCGGCGCACGACAAGATCGTGATTGGCGCCAGTATCCGCTATGGCTGGCATCGGCGTTCGGTGTTCGAGTTCATCAAGGCCAATTTGCCCGCGCTGGAACGCCAGCCCAATGCCTTTTTCTCGGTCAACATCGTCGCCAGAAAGCCGGGCAAGAACCGCCCGGAAACCAACCCCTACCTGCGCATCTTCCTGCGTCGCACGCGCTGGAAACCGCAACTGCTGGATGTTTTCGCCGGACGGCTCGATTACCCGCGCTATCGCCCGCTCGACCGGCTGATGATTCGTTTCATCATGTGGCTGACCAGGGGGCCAACAGACCCGGCCACGGTTGTGGAGTTTACCGACTGGGCGCGGGTTGATGCGTTTGCGGGGCAAGTGGCGACGATGCGCTAGTGGCTGTTTGTGTCGGCGCATCGTTTTTATAGGACTGGCGTTATTCAGGGTTCCCGCGGCCCGTCGTCCCGGTGGGGCGTGCCGTCTAGGCGGCGGGCTTCCGCTTCTTCCAGATATGGTTTTTCAAACACGCGCACGACTTTGCTGACGCCTTTGCCTTTGCTGGCTATCTCGCTTGCTGCGTTGGCTTCTGCGGCCGTGACCATGCCCATCAGGTACACGATGTTGGCTTCGGTGATGACTTTGACATGGTTGGCGTGGAAGCGCTGGCTGTCGAGGAACAGGCCCTTGATGTTGGAGGTGATCAGGCTGTCGTTGGCGCGTGCTGATAACGACGAAGGGTTGGCGACCTTCAGCTCGTTTACGACGCCGCGGATGTTTTCGATGGCCGAGATCTGGCGTTCGGCCTTGGCGCTGATGTCGGGGCTTTGCACTTCGCCGGTCAGGAGCACGACGCGGTTGTAGGAGGTGACGTTGATATGGTTGAGGGTGCCGAAATTTTCGCGTATCCGGGCGTTCGCTTTCCATTCGATGGATTCATCTTCAAGGTAAGCGCCCGAGGTGCGGCGGTCGGCAACCATCAGCACACCTGCGGTGACGCCGGTGGCGGCGACGGTGAAGCAGCCCTGCAGGAACGGCAGCGCGCCAAGGGCGAGGGCGCCAAGCAAAAAGGCGCGACGGGGGAATTGGGTGTTTTTCATATTAGTCTTCTACTCCAAGTAACAAGCTGTCAATGCCATCACACAAGCAGTGCAAAATCAGCAGGTGAACTTCCTGAATCCGGGCGGTGCGCTCAGCGGGCACGCAGAGGTGGACGTCTCTCTCGCTCAGCAGCCCGGCAATCTGGCCACCGCCCTTGCCGGTCAGGGCGACGACTCTGAGCCCGTGTGCGTGCGCGGTGCTGATGGCGGCGATGACGTTGGCGGAATTACCGCTGGTCGAGATCGCCAGCAGGATGTCGTCGGGCTGGCCGAGGGCGAGCACCTGCCTGGAGAAAATCTGCTCGAAATCGTAGTCGTTGCCGATCGAGGTGAGGATGGAGCTGTCGGTGGTGAGGGCGATGGCGGAAAGCGGCGGGCGTTCCAGCTCGAAGCGGTTAACCAGTTCGGCAGCGAAATGCTGGGCGTCGGCGGCAGAGCCGCCATTGCCGCAGGCGAGGATTTTGCCGTTGTTGATCAGCGTCGCGGCCATGGCTTCTACCGCTTCGGCCACCGGCGTCGCCAGCCATTCGATGGCGGCGAGCTTGGTTTGGGCGCTGTCTTCAAACTGGCGGGTGATGCGGGCAATCAAATCCATGGGTGAGTAAATGAGAGGCAGGCAAGGCGTGTGAGTTTAGCACTGTTGCCGGGGGCATTTGCGCGCTCATTCAAGCTCGAAGGCGGCACGAATCCAGTGTGGCTCATCGCTGTCGGCGCTGCTGAACAGCACGGCATCGAAGCGGCAGCAATGGTTGGCGAAGGCGTGACCGGGGCCGGCCAGCCACCAGCGCGCGGCGACGATGATGCGCTGGCGCTTGGTGGCGGTGATGCTCTCGGCGGCGCTGCCGAAACGGGGATTGGTGCGCAGGCGCACTTCGACGAACACGACGGTGTCGCGCTCCAGACAGATCAGGTCGACTTCGCCGTGGCGGCAGCTTACGTTACGGGCGAGCAGTTTCAGCCCGTGTGCGCCAAGGTGCTCGGCGGCACGATCTTCGGCGCGCCGACCGCGTGCTTGCGCAGGGGTGGCACGCGCACCCACAATCCGGTCTTGCACTTTTTTCCAGACTCCCTTCATGAACGCTCCCGCCGGTGCCCCGCTCTCAAGTACGCCGTCATTGTATGTGGTGGCGACGCCGCTGGGAAATCTGGGCGATCTGACCTTGCGCGCACGGGAAATTCTCGCCGCCGCAGATATCATCGCCGCCGAGGATACCCGCCGCAGCCAGCGCCTGCTTGACGCTTTCGGCATCAGCACCCGGCTGGTGGCCGTGCATCAGCACAATGAGGAAGAGGGCGCGACGCGCATCGTCGGCTGGCTCGATGAGGGACGGCAGGTGGCGCTGATTTCCGATGCGGGGACGCCGGGGATTTCTGATCCGGGGGCGCGGGTGGTGGCGCGGGTGCGTGCGGCGGGGCATCCGGTGACGCCGGTGCCGGGGCCGTGTGCGGCGATTGCGGCGTTGTCGGTGGCGGGCCTGGTCGAGGGCGGATTTCGGTTTGTTGGTTTTTTGCCACCGAAGGCGGGCGCACGTCAGGCCGCGCTGGCGGAATTGGGCGATGAAGGTGACGCGCTGGTGTTTTATGAGGCGCCGCACCGGGTGGAGGCGTGTGTGGCCGACATGGTTGCGGTTTTTGGCCCCGAGCGTGAACTGCTGGTGGCGCGTGAGCTGACCAAGCTCCATGAGGAGATCGCGCTGATGGCGCTGGGCGCGGCGCCAGCGTGGTTTGGCGCCAATCCTGACCGCCTGCGCGGCGAATTTGTGCTGGTGGTGCGCGGTGCGCCGACGACGCGGGAACTGAGCGCGGAAGCCATCCGGGTGCTGGATCTGCTGCTGGCCGAGCTGCCGTTGAAGAGCGCGGTGCGTCTGGCGGCAGAGATCACCGGCGCGGCGAAAAACCTTCTTTATTCGTTCGCGTTGGAGCGACGCGCCGGGGAATGAGATAATCAAACACTTGGTCACAACAGGATCGGATGAATATGGGCACGCGCAGATCCTCTGCAGCGGGAGTGGGAAAAAAGCAGGCCGTCGATAAATTCAGCCTGATTCGTCCGGATGACTGGCATCTGCATGTGCGCGACGGCGATGCGCTCGCCGTGGTGGTGCCTCACGCCGCACGCAGTTTCGGGCGGGCGCTGATCATGCCCAATCTGCAACCGCCGGTGACGACGACCGCGCAGGCGCTGGCCTACCGCGAGCGCATTCTCGCCGCAGTGCCGGAAGCGCAGGGTTTCGAGCCGCTGATGAGCCTCTACCTCACCGATAACACCCCGCCCGACGAGATCGAACGAGCGCAGGCGAGCGGCAAGATCATCGCCGCCAAGCTCTATCCCGCGGGCGCAACGACGAATTCCGCAGCGGGCGTCACCGCGGTTGAGCACATCCACCCGGTGCTGGGAAAAATGGAGCGCGCCGGTTTCGTGCTCTGTGTGCATGGCGAGGTGACGAGTGCCGAAGTCGACGTGTTCGACCGCGAGCGGATGTTCATCGAGAAGGTGCTCATGCCGCTGGTGCGCCACTTTCCCGGCCTGAAGGTCGTGTTTGAGCACATCACCACCGCCGAGGCCGCCCAGTTTGTGCGCGCCAGCGGGGCCAATGTCGCCGCCACGGTCACGGCCCACCATCTGGCCTACAACCGCAACGCGATTTTTGCCGGGGGCCTGCGCCCTCATCATTATTGTTTGCCGGTATTGAAGCGCGAAGCCCACCGCCAGGCGCTCGAAGAGGCGGTCTGCTCGGGCAACCCGCGCTTTTTCCTCGGCACCGATTCCGCGCCGCATGCACGCAGCGCCAAAGAAACGGCCTGCGGCTGTGCGGGCTGTTACACCGCACCGCTGGCGCTGGAGCTGTACGCCGAAGTGTTCGAGGCCGCCGGTGCGCTCGACCGCCTTGAAGCTTTTGCCAGCCTCAACGGCCCGGCGTTTTATGGCCTCGCCCCCAACAGTGGAAAAATCACACTGCAGCGCAAAGTGTGGGAAGTTCCCGCCGCTTATGGCTATGGTAAAAGTGAGCTGATCCCGCTGCGTGCGGGTGAGACGGTGAATTGGGAAGTTGTGGCGTGATCTCTTGCAAGGAGTCGAACATGTGGCCTTCGCTCAAATCCTCTTGTCGCGCGCTGGCGCTCTGCGCGCTGGTGCCGCTCCTGTCCGGGTGCGAAAACAATCTGGCGTCGATGCTGGTGGAAGATCGCAACCACTCCATCGTGCTGATCCGCGAGCAACCCTATTTATGGAGTAACAAGGTCAACCAGTTCATCGTCGCGACCCGAATCCCGAAGTGTCAGCGCCGCATGAGCATCCATCCGGACACCACGACGCTGGTGCCGATAGAAGTCTATGAAGCCGGTGACTTGCTGTGGGCGCTGCGCCAGGGCGGGCGGTGGTATCTGGTGAGCACCGAGGAATGCCAGGTACAGGACTGGCTGGAACCTCCCGCCGCTCCGCCGGGGCGTGCGGTGGGGCGCTTCGAGATGAAAGGGGAGAAAGTGGTGTTTATCCCGGTGCCGGTTGTGCCCAGCGCCGAATAACACGGCGCGAGCTTGGGATACCCCTTATAATCCGCGCCGGAAAGTTTGCCAGGCAGTCGCTGCGCGTGTTGTGCGCGTAGAGGAAAGTCCGGGCCCCGCAGAGCAGGATGCCGGCTAACGGCCGGACGCCGTGAGGCGATGGACAGTGCAACAGAGAACAGACCGCCGATGGCCCGCGCAAGCGGGATCAGGTAAGGGTGAAACGGTGGGGTAAGAGCCCACCGCAGGACTGGCAACAGGACTGGCACGGTAAACCCCATCCGGGGCAAGGCCAAATAGGGGAGCAATGGCGTGGCTCGCGCTGCTCCCGGGTAGGCTGCTGGAGCGCCGTGGTAACGCGGCGCCAAGAGGAATGACTGCCCGGTGTCCTGCGGGACATTCGACAGAACCCGGCTTATCGGCGAACTTTCCGTTTTCCCTCTCCCACCCCGCCCTTGCGGGGCGCCCTCTCCCGCGAACGGGCGAGGAAAAAACCCCTTTTGTCGTCTTTGTTTCGCTGCCACGCGGTGCCCGTGCGGCTGGCGGATCCGGGTTTTGTCCGTTGGTTCCCCCTCTGCCAGCCGCTACGAGCGGAGATTCTGGCGAACGCCATGCAAGTTTCCCAACTTTCTCCCCACTTTTCGACACTTTCCATCCCGGTCTTCCTGTGGCGAAAAATTTAATTTTATAACTGATTGATTTTATTGTGTTTTTATGTGTTTTTCCGTAAATATACGAACATCATATGGAGAAAATATATTCCATTTCCCCACAAAATGATTGACAATCTGACCCTCAGTGCGGCGTTGTGGAGTGTTTCGGGGGAATGTGGGGCGGGAGCAGGAGCAGAAGCGGGGGATAGGGCGTGGCAAAACATGGCCGGACAGCAATCAGTCTCGATGCGAAGAGTCGCCTGGCGATTCCTGCGCGCTATCGGGACGTCCTGGCCCCGAACGGCGAGCCGGTGACTCTGGTGGCGCACGAGAAGCAGCGCTGCCTGAGCATTTATTCGCAAGAGGACTGGAAGCCCATTCTGGAGAAGCTCGCGGCGCTGGATGACACGATCCCGGCGAACTATCGGCTCAAATACAAAAGGTTGGCGTTCTCGCACACTGAAACCCTCGACACGGCCGGGCGCGTGCTGATCCCGAAGTCTCTGCGCGACTACGCCGGTCTGGACAAACAGGTTGTGCTGGCGGGCATGGGGGATCGGTATGACCTGTGGTCCGAAGAGGGTGACCGGAAATTGCATGAAGGATTTCAGGTCGGTGAGGAAGACGTGCTGTCGCTGATGCAGGAAGGGGGTGAGCCGTGAGCGGGGTCGGCAGACATGTCACGGTGCTGTTGCGTGAAGCCGTCGATGCCCTGGCCGTCAGGGACGATGGCGTTTATGTCGACGGCACCTTTGGTCGCGGTGGTCATAGCCGGGCGGTGCTGGCCAGTCTGGGCAAGAGCGGGCGGCTGATCGCGCTCGACCGTGACCCGCAGGCGATTGCCGCAGGGCGGGAGATGATCGACGACCCCCGTTTCGAGCTGGTGCATGCGCCGTTTTCCGATCTGGGCGCGGTGCTGGACGAGCTCGAGGTCGGAGAGATTGATGGCGTGCTGCTCGACCTTGGGGTGTCCTCGCCCCAATTGGACGATGCGGCGCGCGGGATGAGTTTCAGGTTCGACGCGCCGCTGGATATGCGCATGGACACCAGCCGCGGTCAGGCCGTGGCGCAATGGCTGGCGGAGGCTTCCGTCGCCCAAATCACCGAGGTGCTCAGGGAGTATGGAGAAGAACGGTTTGCTCATGCGATTGCAAAGGCGATTGCTGTTGCTCGGACAGGGGGGGCTGTCGCAACCACTGGACAACTTGCCGCGCTCGTGGAAAAGGCGGTTCGTACACGCGAGCCGGGTCAGCACCCGGCGACCCGCAGTTTCCAGGCTCTACGGATTTTCATTAATCAGGAACTCACGGAGTTAAGCCGTGTGCTGCCGGTGGCGGTCGAGCGCCTGGCGGCGGGGGGGCGACTGGTGGTGATCAGTTTTCATTCGCTGGAGGATCGCATCGTCAAACGCTTTATGCGTGACGAATCGCGTCCACCGCAATTGCCCTCGCGCCTGCCGCTGCGCGCCGTCGATCTGCCTGCGCCCCGTCTTGCATTGGTGGGGCGTGCGCGCCGTCCGGATGAGGATGAGGTGGCGGCGAATCCGCGTGCGCGCAGCGCGGTGATGAGAGTGGCGCAACGCCAGGGGATGAGAGCATGAGTCGCCTCAGCGTCGTGGTTCTGAGCCTCCTGGTGTCGCTGGGCACGCTCTCGGCGATCGGGGTCGTCGCTGCGCGCAATCACTCCTATAAATTGAACACGGCTATTGATTACGAGAAGAAACGTAGCCTGGCATTGGAAGGCGAATGGCGCAGCCTGCAACTGGAGCAGAGCACGCAGGCTGCACACAAGCGGGTGAAAGACATGGCGAGCGAGAAGCTGGGGATGCGGGCGCCGCTTCCCGCGCAGATCGTGGTGCTGGGGCCGGGAGCCTGATCATGAAGCACGCCCGCCGGCTCACCTTCAGCTACAACCCGCTGCTACAGCGTGAGCTGCCGCGCTGGCGCACACGCGCGGTGCTGTTTGCCCTGCTCGCCGGGATGGTGGTGCTCGTCGGTGGTTCGATCCATTTGCAGGTGATACCGCACGAGAAGCTGCAGGAAGAGGGCGCGTCGCTTTATGTGAAGGTGCAGAAAGAGAGCGAGAAGGGTTATGTACGGGTGCTCAATGTGTCGGCGGCACGCGGGCAGATTACCGACCGCAATGGTGAAATCCTCGCCGCCAGCGGCGACGTGCGTGATATCTGGGTGGATCTTAAAACGGTGAGGAAGGCAGTGAGCAAGCTGGACAAGCTGGAGCCGGAACAGTTGCTCCAACTGCCGGAACAGTTGCGCCAACTCGTCCAGTTGCCGGAGCCTGAGACAGCGAGGAAGGCAGTGAGCAAGCTGGAGCCGGAACAGTTGAAGCAACTGTCGGAACAGTTGCTCCAACTGTCGGGACAGTTACGCCAACTCGCCCAGTTGCTGGGCATGAGCGTTTCCGACGTCAGCAACAGTTTGGCGCTCTATAAAGACGCCATCTCTCTCAAACGCCAACTGGCGCCCGAGATTGCCGAACAGGTCATTGCGCTCAAATTTCCCGGCATTTACCAGCGGCCCGAGTTCAAGCGGTTTTACCCGTTGGGCGACGTGACCGCGCACATGGTCGGGTTAACAGATATCGAAGGTCGTGGGCAGGAAGGCATCGAGAAGGCTTACGACAAGTTGCTGACCGGGCAGGCGGGGGAGCGCCGGGTCGTTATCGGGCCGAATGGCCGGGTGGTTGACGAAGACATGCAGCGGGCACGTCCGCCGCGCAACGGCCAGGACATCGTGCTGGCGCTGGATTCCCGGATTCAGTATCTGGCCTACAACGCATTGAACGAAGCGATGCTCCAGTATCGCGCCAAGGCCGGGTCGGTCGTGGTGATAGACGTGCGCACCGGCGAGGTGCTCGCGCTGGTCAACGCCCCGACCTTCAATCCCAATAACCGCACCAATTTTGTCTTTGACAAACAGCGCAACCGGACGCTGATCGATGCCTTCGAGCCGGGCTCGATCATGAAGCCGTTTACGGTGGCGATGGCGCTGGAGAGCGGTCGCTTCAAACCCACGACGCAGATCGATACCAGCTCGGGGCGGATGAGTATCGGCGGCAGGGAGATTACGGATTCCAAGCCCCACGGCGTACTCAGCGTGGCCGAGGTGATCCAGTTGTCATCCAACATCGGTAGCGCCAAGATCGGGCTGCAGTTCTCCGCCGAGGAGATGTGGAAGTTCTATTCCAGCCTCGGTTTCGGCGCGCCGCTCGGGCTCGCTTTCCCCGGCGAAGCCAGCGGCAAGCTGCGTCCGGTCAAGGGCTTGCGCCAGAGTGAGCAGGCCAGCATGTCTTATGGCTATAGCATCTCGGTCACGCTGATCCAGGTCGCGCGCGGCTACCTTGCGTTTGCGCGTGAGGGCGAGCTGTTGCCGCTGTCGCTGACCAAGGTGGATACCCCGCCGACGCCGGTGCGGGTGTTTTCCGCCCGGACTGCCCGCGAGCTGGGCAAGATGCTGGAAATGGTGGTCGCCCCCGGTGGCACCGGAACCCGTGCCCAGGTAGCGGGCTACCGGGTGGCGGGAAAGACGGGGACGGCTTACAAGGCTGGAAAAGGTGGTGGGTACTTCACAATCGAAAACGGGAAGAAGGTCAGGAAATACATCTCGTCTTTCGTCGGCTACGCGCCCGCCTCCAAGCCACGCCTGATCGTGGCGGTGATGATCGACGAGCCTTCGTCCGAGAGCCACTCCGGCGGCGCGGTAGCGGCGCCGGTGTTTGCCAAAATCGTCGAAAGCTCCCTGCGCACACTCGGCGTGGAGTTCGATGCGCCGACCGCGCCCATGCAACTGAGCGCGCTGTCCCCGGAACAGCGGGACGCGACCCAACCCTGGACGGGAGGCGGCAATGCGCGTCAGTGAAGTGCTTGCGAAGCTGCGCGCAGCCGGCGTGGTGCCAACTGGCATCAGCGCCGATTCGCGCCATGTCGGCACGGGCGAGGTGTTTGCGGCGTGGCCGGGAGCGGTGAGTGACGGGCGGCGTTACCTCGACGCGGCAATCGCTCATGGCGCGGCGGCGGTGCTCTATGAAGGCAGCGATGGCTTCCGCCCGCCACTGATGACGCGACCCGCGATTGCGGTCGACGGCTTGCGCGATCTGGCCGGGGATCTGGCGCACGAAATCTGCGGCCATCCTTCCGAAAAATTATGGATGGCCGGGGTGACGGGCACCAACGGCAAAACCACCATCAGCCAATGGCTGGCGCAGGCGCTGGGCGCGCTGGACACGCCGTGCGGGGTGATCGGCACCCTGGGCAGCGGCTTTCCCGGCGTGCTCACCGCCGGACTCAACACCACGCCCGACGCGCTTGAAGTGCACCGCACCCTGGCCGGATTCGAGCACGCCGGTGCGCGGGCGGCGGCGATGGAGGTGTCGTCGATCGGTCTCGATCAGGGGCGGGTCAACGGGGTGCAGTTTGATGTCGCGGTCTTCACCAATCTCACCCGCGATCACATCGACTATCACGGCTCGATGGAAGCCTATGCGGCGGCCAAGGCGCGGCTGTTCGACTCGCCCGGTCTCGGGCGGGCGGTGATCAATCTCGACGACGAATTCGGCCTCGAACAGGCGCAACGGCTGGCGGCGCGGGGTGACATGCACCTCATCGGCTACACCACCGCGGCGCAAGCCGCCACGGCGCCGCCGGGCGTGTTGACGCTGGTGGGCGACAACGTGCGCGCCAGCGCCGCCGGGCTGCGTTTTGATCTGGTGTGGGACGGGCAGCAGGCGGAGCTGGATGTTCGCCTCGTCGGCACGTTCAACGTCTCCAACCTGCTCGCGGTGATCGGCTCCCTGCTCCACTACGGCGTGGCGATGGACGACATCGTGCGGGTGGTGCAGACCCTCAGCCCGCCGCCCGGCAGGATGCAACGGGTAGGCGGTGAGGGTGAACCGCTGGTGGTGGTCGACTACGCCCACACCCCGGATGCGCTCGCCAAGGTGTTGGACGCCGTGCGCGGCAGTGCGCGGGCGCGGGGCGGGCGGCTGATCTGCGTCTTTGGCTGCGGTGGCGACCGCGATGCGGGCAAGCGTCCGCAGATGGGCGCCGTCGCCAGCCGGTTGGCCGACCGCGTCATCGTCACCAGCGACAACCCGCGCAGTGAGGCGCCACAAAAAATTATCGACGCCATTCTTGCCGGCGCCGGGCCAAAGACGGAGACGCTGCTCGACCGTGGCGCAGCGATCCGCACCGTCGTCAGCAACGCCAGCGCACACGATGTGATCGTCATCGCGGGCAAGGGCCACGAACCCTATCAGGAAATTCGCGGCGAACGGCGGCCCTTCTCGGATCTCGAACAGGCGACACAGGCGCTGGCCGCGTGGCGGGGGAGGGTGGCGGCATGATGACGCTTGCTGAAGCCATTACCCTGCTTGCCAGCCACGGTGTGCGTGCGCTGGCCGGGGCCTTGAATGAGCGCCGTTTCACCGCTGTCGGCACTGACAGCCGGGCGATTGTGCCGGGCCAGCTTTTTGTCGCCCTGCGCGGCGAGCGTTTTGACGGTCATGACTTCGTCGATGCGGCGCTTGCGGCGGGCGCCGCTGCGGTGCTGGTCGATCAACGCTGGGACGCTGAACATGCGCACCGCAGCGCGGTGCGGCTGGTCGTCGACGACACCCGGCTGGCGCTCGGCACGCTGGCGGCAGGCTGGCGTGTCCGCTTCGACATTCCGCTCATCGGCATTACCGGCAGCAACGGCAAGACCACGGTCAAGGAAATGTGCGCCTCGATTACGCGCGCGTGGGCCGGGAGCGACGCCGCCGTGCTCGCCACCCAGGGCAATTTCAATAATGACATCGGCCTGCCGCTCACCCTGCTGGGCCTGCGTGCGCAGCACAAGGCCGCGGTGATTGAAATGGGGATGAACCATCCCGACGAGATCGCCTATCTCACCCGGCTGGCGCGGCCCACGGTGGCGCTGGTCAACAACGCCCAGCGCGCCCACCTCGAAGGCATGGGGACGCTGACCGGGGTGGCGGAAGAAAAAGGGCAGATTTACGCCGGGCTGGGGGCGGACGGGGTGGCGCTGATCAATGTCGATGACGCCCATGCCGGACTGTGGCGCCAGCTCAATCGCGGGCGCAGGCTCATGAGCTTTGGCCTCGATCATCCCGCTGACGTGCGCGGCAGGTGCACGGTGCACGGGCTGGGGGCGAAGCTCGAACTCACCACCCCGGCCGGGGTGGCGCATTGTGTGCTCGAGGTGCCGGGCGTGCACAACGCCCGTAACGCGACCGCAGCGGCGGCGGCTGGCCTGGTGGCCGGAGCGACGCTGGATGCGGTGGTGGCGGGGCTGGAAGCCTATACGGGCACGCAGGGTCGTTTGCAGCAGCGGCGCGGGCCCGGGGGCAGCCTGATTCTGGACGACACCTATAACGCCAATCCGGATTCGGTGCGGGCCGGGGTCGATGTGCTGGCGCAACTGCCCGGCCACACCTTTCTGGTGCTGGGCGACATGGGCGAGGTCGGCGAGTGTGGCGCGCAGTTGCACGACGAAATCGGCGCTTACGCCAGGCGCTGCGGCATCGACGGCCTGTTTGCCCTGGGCGAAGCGAGCGCGGCGGCGGCACGCAGTTTCGGTGAAGGCGGCTCGCATTTCACTGCGTTCGAGGCGTTGGTGGCGGCGCTTGTGCGCCAGTTGGAAGGACAGGCGACCGTGTTGGTGAAAGGTTCGCGCTTCATGCGGATGGAACGGGTGGTCGACGCGCTCACGGCGCTGGCCGAAGCTCAGGCGGATGTGGAGGTTTGTCACCATGTTGCTTGAACTCGCGCTCTGGCTGGGGGAAACCGTCCGGGGTTTCAACGTCTTTGGCTACATCACCCTGCGCACGGTGTTGGCGACGCTGACCTCGCTCTTTCTCTCGCTCGCCTTCGGGCCGATGGTGATCCGCTGGCTGGCGGCGAAAAAGATCGGTCAGGCCGTGCGTGACAACGGGCCGCAGACGCACCTGATCAAGTCCGGCACCCCCACGATGGGCGGCGTCCTGATTCTGATCGCGGTGACGTTGAGCACCTTGTTGTGGGGCGATCTCTCCAACCGTTACGTGTGGACGGTGCTCGTGATCACGCTCGGGTTCGGCGCCATCGGCTGGTACGACGACTGGAAAAAAGTGGTGTACCGCGACCCGGACGGTCTGGCGGCGCGGTGGAAATTCTTGTGGCAATCGGTGCTGGGCATCGGCGCGGCGCTCTTTCTCGCCTTCTCCACCGATAACCCGGCGCAGACCGAGCTGATCGTGCCGTTTTTCAAGAGCATCGCTTATCCCCTGGGCATCGTCGGCTTCGTCGCGCTGACCTATTTCGTCATCGTCGGCACCTCGAACGCGGTCAATCTGACTGACGGCCTCGATGGCCTGGCCATCATGCCGACGGTGATGGTGGCGGCGGCGCTGCTCATTTTTGCCTATGTGAGCGGGCACAAGGAGCTGGCCGAATACCTGCTGATGCCGCGCGTCCCCGGTGCGAGCGAGCTGTGCATTCTGCTCGGGGCCATCGTCGGCGCGGGGCTGGGTTTTCTCTGGTTCAACGCCTATCCGGCGGAAGTGTTCATGGGCGATGTCGGCGCGCTCTCGCTTGGCGCGGCGCTGGGTTGTGTGGCGGTGATCGTGCGTCAGGAGATCGTGCTCTTCATCATGGGCGGCCTGTTCGTGGCGGAGACGCTGTCGGTGATGGTGCAGGTGTGCTGGTTCAAATACACCCGGAAAAAATACGGGCAAGGGCGGCGCATCCTGCGGATGGCGCCCTTGCATCACCATTTTGAGCAGAGCGGCTGGAAAGAGACGCAGGTGGTGGTGCGGTTCTGGATTATCACCATCATGTTGGTGCTGTTCGGTCTGTCGACCTTGAAATTGAGATGAGTATGGAACTGGCGGGTAAACGCTTCCTCGTGGTGGGACTCGGCGAATCCGGACTGGCGATGGCGCAATGGCTCCACGCCCAGGGCGCGCTCGTGCGTGTGGCCGACAGCCGCGACAACCCGCCCGGGCGTGAGGCGCTGGCGGCGTTTGCGCCCGCAATCGAGGTGTTGACGGGGGCGTTTACGGCGCAGACGTTTGCAGACGCGGATTTCATCGCGCTGTCGCCCGGCGTGCCCAAGGCGACGCCCGCGATTGCCGCAGCCGCACAGACGACGCCCATCGTCTCCGAAGTGGATTTGTTCGTCGATGCGCTGGAGAAATTCGCCCCAGGCGCGAAAGTGCTGGCGATCACCGGCAGCAACGGCAAGACCACGACCACGGCGCTGACCGCGCATCTGTTGAACGGCGCAGGCGTCCCCGCCATCGCCTGCGGCAACATTTCGCCTTCGCTGCTGGATGCGCTGATGGCGGCGCTGGAGGCGGGCCGCTTGCCACAGGTCTGGGTGCTGGAGCTGTCCAGCTTCCAGTTGGAAATCACCCACCGCCTGCCCGCGCGTGCGGCGACGGTGCTGAACGTGAGCGAAGATCATCTGGATCGTTACGACTCGATGAGCGCTTACGCCCAGGCCAAGGCGCGCGTTTTCCAGCATCCCGCCGCCGTGCGCGTGCTCAATCGCGACGACGACCGCAGCCTGAGCCTCGGCAACTGCGGCGCCGACATCGTGAGCTTCGGCCTTGGCCCGGTGGCGCGGGGCGGGCAGTACGGCATCGACAACGGGGCGATCTGCCTCGGCAGGCAGCGCCTGACCGGGCTGGATGAGTTGCCGCTCGAGGGCTTGCACAACGCCGCCAATGTGATGGCCGCGCTGGCCCTGTGCAATGCCATCGGGGTGACGGCGGAGCAGGTCTTGCCCGCGCTCAAAACCTTCAAGGGTTTGCCGCACCGGGTGGAGACCGTGGCCGAGATCGGCGGGGTCAGCTATGTCGACGACTCCAAAGGCACCAACGTCGGCGCGACGCTGGCGGCAATCGAAGGCATGGGCAAGCCGGTTGCCATCGTCCTCGGTGGCGATGGCAAGGGCCAGGATTTCGCCCCGCTGCAAGACGCGCTGAGACAGCATGGCCGCGCCGTGGCTCTGATCGGGCGGGATGGCGCGACGATTGGCGCGGCGATCGAGGGCTGCGCCCTGCCCACGGCGGCTTTCCCCACGCTGGAAGCGGCGGTGCAGTGGCTGGCGGCGCAGGCGCGGCGCGGTGACTGCGTGCTGCTCTCTCCCGCCTGCGCCAGTTGGGACATGTTCCGCAATTACGCCCACCGCGCTGAAGTGTTCATCGGTGCGGTGCGGGCGCTTGGACAGGTGGAGGCGAGATGAAGCTCGTGAGCACACTCAAGGATTTCTTCACCATGCCGGTGGCCGACGAGGTCGACACCGTCACCGCGCGCACGGTCGGGCGGCTGGTGAGTCCGCAATATCCGGTGCGCGAGCTGGACCCGCTGCTGATCTGGTCGGCGGCGGCGCTGCTCATCATGGGGCTGGTGATGGTTTATTCCGCCACCATTGTCGATGCCGAAGAACGCTATCACCTGGCCGGGCACCACTATCTGGTGCGGCACGCGCTGTTTCTCGCCATCGGCGGTGTGGCGGGTGGGCTGGCGTTTCAGGTGCGCATGGCGGTGTGGCAGAGATTCGCCCCGGCGCTGTTCCTGCTGGGCGTGCTCTTGCTGCTGCTGGTGCTGATCATCGGTCACAAGGTCAATGGCGCGCAACGCTGGATATCGCTGGGGGTGGTGAATCTGCAGCCGTCCGAATTCATGAAACTGTTTGTCGCCATCTACGCCGCTGACTACACCGTGCGCAAACTCCGTGACATGAAGAGTCTGGTGCACGGTTTCCTGCCCATGATGGGGGCCATTCTGGTGGTGGGCGGTCTGCTGCTGGCGGAACCGGATTTCGGGGCTTTCGTCCTCATCGCCCTCATCGCCTTCGGGGTGCTGTTCATGGGCGGGCTCAATATCCGCCTGTTGGTGCTGCTCGGTGTGCTGGTGATGATCGGCTTTGTCCTGATGATCAAGTTTTCGGGTTATCGCAGCGCCCGGATCGATGCCTACATGGATCCGTGGACGCATCGATTTGGTGATGCCTACCAGCCCATTCACTCGATGATGGCGTTCGCGCGGGGCGAGTGGTTCGGCGTCGGGCTGGGGGGCGGGCTGGAAAAACTCGGCTGGCTGCCCGAACCGCATACCGACTATCTGCTCGCCGTGATCGCGGAAGAGCTGGGCCTTGCCGGGGTTTTCGTGGTGATCATGCTGTTTGCCTTTGTCATCCAGCGCGCTTTCGTCATTGGCCGTGAGGCGATCCGGCTTGAACGGTATTTCTCCGGTCTGGTGGCGCAGGGCATCGGCTTGTGGATTGGCGCCCAGGCCCTGATCAGCATGGGCATGAGCATGAATCTTCTGCCGCCCAAGGGCTTCACCCTGCCGCTGATGAGTTACGGCGGTTCGGGGCTGGTGGCGAATTGTCTGGCGCTCGGCATCCTGCTGCGGGTGGATTGGGAAGTCCGCCAGTTGAAGTGCGGAGGTGGCGCATGAAAACCGTGCTGATGATGGCGGGCGGAACCGGTGGCCATATCTTCCCCGGCATCGCCATTGCCGATGCGCTCAAGGGCCAGGGCTGGCAGGTGGTGTGGCTGGGCAACCCGGACGGGATGGAGGCGCGTCTGGTGCCCGCGCACGGCTATCAAACCGAATGGCTGAGCTTTGGCGCCTTGCGTGGCAAGGGCTTGCTGCGCAAGTTGATGCTGCCATTCAAGCTGTTCTCGGCCTGCCGTCAGGCGCTCAAGGTGCTGGGCCGGGTCAGTCCCGATGTGGTGGTCGGGATGGGCGGCTACATCACGTTTCCGGGCGGGATGATGGCCGGGCTTACCGGGCGGCCTCTGGTGCTGCATGAACAGAATTCGATTGGCGGTCTGGCGAACCGGATGCTGGCGCGGCTGGCAGACCGGGTGCTCGCCGGTTTCCCCGGCGGCTTGCCGCAAGCGGCGTGGGTGGGAAATCCGGTGCGCGATGAAATCGCCGCGCTCGCGCCGCCTGCGGAACGCTACGCCGGTCGCCGCGGGCCGCTCAAATTGCTGGTGGTGGGGGGCAGCCTGGGGGCGGCGGCGTTGAACGACACCGTGCCGCGAGCCTTGGCCCTGATCGCGCCGGAACAGCGGCCCACGGTGTTGCATCAGGCCGGGGAGAAACAGCTTGACGCCTTGCGTGCCGCGTATGCCGCCGCCGGGGTCGAGGGCGATTTGCGTCCCTTCATCGACGATATGGCGAGCGCCTATGGCGAGGCGGATCTGGTGTTGTGCCGCGCCGGGGCGTCGACGGTGGCCGAGCTGGCCGCCGCCGGGGTCGCCAGCGTGCTGGTGCCTTATCCGCACGCGGTGGATGACCATCAAAGCGGCAACGCCCGTTTCCTCGCCGATCACGACGCGGCGTATTTGTTGCCGCAGACGGCGCTGAGCCCAGGGGCATTGCGTGATCTCCTGACCCGCATCGAGCGCGGTCGCCTGCTCGAAATGGCGCAAAACGCCCGTGCCGTGGCGCGGCCACATGCCACCGGGGCTGTCGTGGAAGTCTGCGAAGAGCTCGCAGGACAGGGGCAGAAATGAAGCACAAGCTTAAAAACATTCACTTCGTCGGCATTGGCGGCTCGGGCATGAGCGGCATCGCCGAGGTCTTGCTCAATCAGGGCTATCAGATCAGTGGCTCGGATTTGGGCGAAAATGCCGCCACCCGGCGTCTGGCGGCGTTGGGCGCGCGCGTGGTGCGCGGCCACGATGCGGCCAATATCCATGCGGCCGACGCCGTGGTGGTGTCGACCGCAGTGAAAAACGATAACCCCGAAGTGATCGCCGCACGCAATCAGCATATTCCGCTGGTGCCGCGGGCGCAGATGCTGGCCGAGCTGATGCGGCTGAAGAGCGGTATCGCCATCGCCGGCACCCACGGCAAAACGACCACGACCTCGCTGGTGGCGAGCCTGCTGGGCGAAGGCGGGCTTGACCCGACCTTCGTCATCGGCGGGCGGCTCAATGCCGCCGGAGCCAATGCCCGCCTGGGCACGGGGGATTTTCTCGTCGCCGAGGCCGATGAATCGGATGCGTCTTTCCTGATGTTGAGTCCGATGATCTCGGTGGTGACCAATATCGACGCCGACCACATGGACACCTATGGCCACGACTTTGCCCGGCTGAAACAGGCCTTTGTCGATTTCCTCCAGCGCCTGCCGTTTTACGGCGTCGCCGTGTTGTGCGAGGACGACCCTCACGTGCGCTCCATCATCCCGCTGGTGTCGAAGCAGGTGGTGCGTTATGGCGTGGCGGAAAACGCCAGCGTGCGCGCCGAAAACGTGCGCGCCGAAGGCGGACGGATGCAGTTCGACGTGGTGCGGGTCAATGGCTCGATCTCGCGTTTGCCGGTGACGCTCAATCTGCCGGGCCTCCACAACGTGCGTAACGCCCTGGCGGCGATTGCGGTGGCGACCGAGTTGCAGATCCCGGACGAGGCCATCGTGCGTGCGCTGGCCGAGTTTCGCGGCGTGGGGCGGCGCTTCCAGCGTTACGGGGAGGTGAGTCTCGCCGCAGGCGGCAGCTTTACCCTGATTGACGACTATGGTCATCACCCGGCGGAGATGGCGGCGACGCTCGCCGCAGCCCGTGGCGCTTTCCCCGGCCGCCGTCTGGTGCTGGCCTTCCAGCCTCATCGTTATACCCGGACGCGCGATTGTTTCGAGGATTTCGTCCAGGTGTTGTCGTCGGTGGATGCGCTCCTGCTCACCGAGGTTTATGCCGCAGGTGAAGCGCCGGTTGTGGCCGCTGACGGGCGTGCCCTGGCGCGTGCGCTCAGGGTGGCGGGCAAGGTGGAACCGGTGTTCGTTGAGGATGTTGGCATGCTGGCGCAGGCGATTGTCGAGGCGGCGCAGGATGGCGATGTGGTGATTACCATGGGAGCAGGCAGCATCGGCGCGGTGCCGGGCAAGCTCACGAGTGAGGGAGAGCCTTTGTGAACAAACGTTTTGGCAAGGTCGCGGTGCTGATGGGGGGCGCCTCCGGTGAGCGCGAGGTGTCGCTGAACAGCGGCAAGGGTGTGTTGGAGGCGCTGCGCAGCCAGGGCGTCGACGCGCATGCCTTCGACCCCGCCAACGAGGCGCTGGATGTGCTCAAGGCTTACGACCGCGCGTTCATCGTCCTCCATGGTGGATATGGCGAAAACGGCGCCATCCAGGGTGCGCTCGAAATCATGGGCATCCCCCACACCGGCCCCGGCGTGATGGCCTCGGCCATCGGCATGGACAAATTCCGCACCAAGCTCATCTGGCAGGCGAGCGGGTTGCCGGTGCCCGAGTACGTCATGCTCGACGAGGCATCGGATTTCGCCGCAGTGGAAAAACAACTGGGCCTGCCGCTGTTCGTCAAACCGGCGTGCGAAGGCTCGTCGATCGGCGTGGTCATGGTGACGCAGCCCGGTGCACTGCACGCGGCTTATCAGACTGCGCGCCAACACGATGCGCTGGTGATGGCGGAAAAAGGAGTCATGGGCGGTGAATACACCGTCGCCATCCTCGGCGACGAAGTGCTGCCCATCATCAAAATCGAACCGAAGACGGGTTTTTACGATTACGAAGCCAAATACCTGCGCGACGATACCCGCTACATCTGCCCGGCAGACTTGCCTGCGGCCAAGGTGGCCGAAATCCGCGCGGGTGCGCTCAGGGCCTTCCGCGTGCTGGGGGCGACGGGCTGTGGCCGGGTGGATTTCCTGCTCGATGAAGCCGGGCGTCATTATTTTCTGGAGATCAACACCGCGCCGGGCATGACCACGCATTCGTTGATGCCGATGGCGGCCCGTGCGCGTGGGTTGGCGTTTGCCGATTTGTGTGTGCAGATTCTTGAAGGAGCACGACTTGGCTGAACGGTACATTCGTTCCGCTGCTGTTTCCCCTCGCGTGGTGCGTCCGCACGCCCGGCGCGAGACGGGCTTGTGGCATCGCCCGGAAGTGCTCGACCTGATCTCGGATCTGCTGTTCCTCTTTGCCCTGATCTCCTTGTCCTACGCCGCGTTTGTCTGGGTGAAGTCACAGCCGTTTTTCCCCCTCGGTGGCGTGGTGGTGGTGACGCCGATCGAGCAGGTGCCGCAGGATCAACTGGAATATGTGGCCCGCACCTCGATCCGCGGCAATTTCTTCACCACGGAACTCGACGACGTGCGCATCGCTTTTGAGTCCGTACCCTGGGTGCGCCGTGTCGAAGTGCGGCGGCGCTGGCCGAACGAAATCGAGCTTGCGATTGAAGAGCAGCAGGCGGTGGCGTACTGGAAGACGCCCGGCAGTGAAGCGACCTATCTGCTCAACCAGCAGGGCGAGGTGTTCGATGCCGATTCCGACGCCGACATGCCGCTTTTCTCCGGCCCGGAAGGTTCGTCGTCGGTGCTGCTGCAACGCTATCAAGGCTATTCCCAAATGCTGGCGCCCCTGGGGGCCAGGCTGGTCGGGGTGGAGCTTTCTGCACGCGGCGCCTGGCAGTTGCGGCTGGATAACGGCCTCACGATCGTGCTCGGGCGCGAGCAGGAGCCGTCCTCGCTCGACGGGCGTCTGGCACGGTTCGTCGCGGCCTGGGCTCAAATCAAACACAACATCGGCGAACGGTTCGCCCGTGTCGACCTGCGTTACCCGGGCGGTTTTGCCCTTACCCCCGCTGGCACCATGACGGCTCCCCCAGGCGTAGCCGGAGGCAAAAGAAGATGAGTAAAGAAGAGAGAGAGCTGATTGTCGGTCTTGATATCGGTACTTCGAAAGTGACCTGCGTGGTGGCTGAAATCCGTGCGGATGGCAGGCTGTCTGTGGTGGGCATCGCTTCCCAGCCGAACATCGGCCTCAAGCGCGGCATCGTGACCAATATTGATGCGACGATCGACGCGATTTCGCGCGTGATCCAGGAGGTCGAGTCGACGGCGGGTTGCACGATCCATGATGTCTACACCGGCATCACCGGCAACCACATCCGCAGCCTCAATGGCAGCGGTCAGACCGTGATCAGCAACAAGGAAGTAACCCCGCTGGATGTGGAACGGGCGATCGAAGTGGCGCGTGCGATGCAGATTCCCGCCGACCAGAAGATCATCCTCATCCAGACCCAGGAATTCCTCATCGACGGGCAGGGCGGGGTGCGTGAGCCGATTGGCATGAGCGGGCTCAAGCTCGAAGTCAAGGTGCACATCGTGACCGGCGCGGTGTCGGCGGTGGAGAACGTGCTCAAGTGCGTGCGCCGCTGCGGGCTCGAAGTCTCCGATACGATTCTGCAGCCGGTGGCCTCCAGCCTTGCCGTGCTCACCGAGGACGAGAAGGAGCTCGGGGTGTGTCTGGTGGATATCGGCGATGGCACGGCGGATCTGGCTGTGTTCACCCAGGGCGCGATCCGTCATACCGCAGTGATTCCGGTGGCGGGAGTGCTGATTACCAACGATATCGCCATGGCGCTGCATACGCCGATTACGGCCGCCGAAGAGCTCAAGATTGATCAAGGGGTTGTCAGCCAGAGTTTCGAGCGCGCCGATGAGCAGATCGAAATCCCGGCGGTGGGCGACCGGTCTCCCCGCAGCGTGTCGCGCCAGGCTTTGGCGAACGTGATCCGGCCACGGGTGGAAGAGATTTTCGAGCTGGTGCAGGCGGAGTTGATCCGCAGCGGCTACGCCGAACTGTTATCAGCCGGCATCGTGCTCACCGGCGCTTCGTCATTGATGGAAGGCATGGTCGATCTGGGCCGCGAGATGTTTCACATGCCGGTGCGGGTCGGCTCGCCGCAGTACGAAGGGCCGCTGGCCTCGCTTGTGTGCCATCCGAAATACGCCGCGGCAATGGGGCTGGTGGTTGAAGGCGCCGCGCAGCGGCGGCGGGGCATGCATGACTACGCCAAACGTGGGTGGAAGCAGTTTTTCATCCGGGCGAAATTATGGTTTGCAAGCAATTTCTGAGGGCGCGCTCAGGGCGCCGGGAAATGCGGGGCAGGGCTTGTGGCAAAGGTGGAGGTGGCGGAAATGCAGGACGGGGATGCACGGTTTGAGGCAGTGCAGTGAATAGGCGCCGTAACCCGAAGGACGGCGGCAAGGGGTTTGGTATACTTGGTTCATGTTCAGGGAGCGTGGCAAATGTTTGACATCATTGAAGTTGAAAGTGGGCAACTTGCTCAAGTTGGAGGCACCGTGATCAAGGTTATCGGCGTCGGTGGTGGCGGTTGCAATGCAGTGGATTACATGGTGCGTGCCGGGGTGCCGGGGGTGCAGTTCATCGGCGCCAATACCGACGCCCAGGCTTTGTCGGACTGCCTGGCGCCGACCAAGATCCAGCTTGGCAGCTCCGGCCTGGGGGCAGGCTCGAAACCCGAAGCCGGGCGCGAGGCGGCGCTGGAGTCGCGTGACGCGATTGCGGCGGCGCTGGCCGATGCCAAGATGTGCTTTATCGCCGGTGGCATGGGTGGCGGCACCGGCACCGGCGCCGCGCCGGTGGTAGCCGAGGTCGCCAAGGAGCTGGGCATCCTGTGCGTTGCGGTGGTGACCAAGCCCTTTGCCTACGAAAGCCGGGATAGCGTGGCGGAGAGTGGCATCGAAGAACTCTCCCGCTATACCGATGCGCTGATTGTGGTGCAGAACGAAAAACTGAAGGAAGAATGTGACGCAGATATGCTGGACGACGATGCCATGTGCGTGGTGGACAAGGTGCTCTCCAATGCGGTGAAGGGGATCTCCGAGATCATCAATATCGTCGGTCGCCGCAATGTCGATTTTCAGGATGTGCGCACCGCGATGGCGGATATGGGACGGGCGATGATGGGGACGGCGGAAGCGTCGGGCGTTGATCGTGCGTCGATCGCAACCGAGCAGGCGACGATCAATAAATTGCTCGAAGGGGCTGAACTGACCGGTGCGCGTTGCGTGCTGATCAACATCACCGCTGCCAAGTCATCGCTCAAATTCATGGAAGTCGAAGAAGCGGTCAGGACGGTGAAAGTCTTCGCCGCGCCGGAAGCGTTTATTAAAACCGGCGTCGTCCACGATGAAAGCATGGAAGATCGCATCCGCATCACCGTGGTGGCGACCGGTCTGGGGACGCCGCGGGCCAACACCAGCGCGCGCGACAACATGCGCCTCGTGAAGAACACCGGAACCTACGGGCCGATTGGTGGCGCTGGCCTGGGCAAAGGCGACGGGGGGTTTGACGGGCCGTCGGTGTTTCGTGACAACGGTCGCCGTGGTGGCGCTGCGACTCCGGTGAACACGAATGTCGACCCGCTCACGATTCCTGCGTTCCTGCGGCGTCAGGCGGATTAAAATAGCCGACCGCCGGGGCGGGGTCGGGGTTTGATCCCGGCTCCCGCCCCGCCCCACACCAGCGAAAAAACAGATCATGATCAGACAGCGCACGCTCAAATCCATCGTCAGCGCCACCGGCGTGGGTCTGCATGGCGGACGCAAGGTCAGCCTCGTGCTGCGCCCGGCGGCGGTGGATAGCGGCATCGTCTTTCACCGCGTGGATCTGGAGCCGATGGTCGATCTGCCGGTCGACCCCTATGCGGTGTGCGACACCACGATGTGCTCGGGCCTGCAAAAAGACGGCTGCAAGGTGGGCACGGTCGAGCACCTGATGTCCGCGCTCGCGGGCCTCGGCATCGACAATCTGCACGTTGATATTGACGCCCCCGAGATTCCGATTCTGGATGGCAGCGCGGGGCCTTTCGTGTTCCTGCTCCAGTCGGTAGGCATTGAAGAGCAGCCTGCGGCGAAGAAATTTCTGCGGGTGAAAAAACGGGTGGAGTACCGAGAGGGCGACAAGTGGGTGGCGCTCGCGCCCTATGACGGTTTCCGTCTGCAGTTTTCCATCGTGTTCAATCACCCCGCAATCGAGAGCACTTCAACGCTGGCAACGGTGGATTTGGCCGAGCAGTCCTATGTGCGCGATGTGGCCCGCGCGCGCACCTTCGGCTTTATGCAGGATGTCGAATATATGCGCGGCAAGGGCCTGGCGCTGGGCGGCAGTCTGGAAAACGCGATCGTGATGGATGAGTACCGCGTGCTCAATACCGAGGGCCTGCGCTACCCCGATGAATTCGTCCGCCACAAGGTGCTCGACGCCGTGGGCGATCTCTACCTCTGTGGTCACCCCTTGCTTGCCAGCTATTCGGCGCACAAGGCAGGGCACGCGCTCAATAACCAGTTGCTGCGAACCTTGCTCGCCGACGCCGAAGCGTGGGAGTTGGTGAGCTTTGACGAAACCGCAGCGGCCCCTGCGGCGGTCAGCCGCCAGTTTGCCCTGTCGGCGCTGGCGTTCGGGGGGTAGGTAGGGTAAGCGCCAAAAACACCAGGGGCGACCGTTGCGGGTCGCCCTTGTGTTTTTGTTTTTTTACACGACTGCTTCCTGCTTCTCGACCTTCACCTTGGCGAACTGTTCGCGCGACACGCCCAGCCACATCACCAGGGGGCTGGCTACCAGCACCGAGGAATAGATGCCGAAGCAGATGCCGATCGTCAGGGCCATGGCGAAATAGTGCAGGGTTTCACCGCCGAACAGCAGCATCGATAGCACCATGGCCTGGGTGCTGCCGTGGGTGATGACGGTACGGGAGATGGTGCTGGTGATGGCGTGGTTGAGGACTTCCGGGGTGTTCAGGTTGCGCTTCTTGCGGAAGGTTTCGCGCACGCGGTCGAACACCACCACTGATTCATTGACCGAGTAGCCCAGCACCGCCAGCACCGCCGCCAGCACCGGCAGGGAGAATTCCCACTGGAAGAAGGCGAAAAAGCCCAGGATGATGATGACGTCGTGGAGGTTGGCGATGATCGCCGACAGGGCGAAACGCCATTCAAAGCGCAGCGCGAGGTAGATCATGATGCCGATGACCACCAGCAGCAGCGCCATCGCGCCATCGCTGGCAAGCTCCTTCCCTACCGTGGGGCCGACAAATTCGCTGCGGCGCACTTCGTTGATGGGGGGCGCGACTGCTTTTTCGAGTGCGATCAATACCCGCCTGGAGATGTCCTGATTGCTGGCGTCATCGTGGCTGGGCAGGCGAATCAGCACATCGCGGGAGCCGCCGTAGTTCTGCACTTCGGATTTGGGGAAGCCGCCCTGGTCAAGCGCCTGACGCAGCGACTCGGGGTTGACCGTGTCGGTGTAGCTGATTTCCATGACCGTGCCGCCGGTGAATTCGACCGACAGCTCCAGCCCGTTGAAGACCAGAAAAAACACCGCAGCGAGAAAGGTGAGCAACGAAATGACGTTGAACACCAGCGCGTGGCGCATGAACGGGATGTCTTTCTGGATACGGAAAAATTCCATGATGCGTGTCCTGTTGTCCGGTTATTGGTTTTTGTCGGACTTGTCGCCGCCGAGGACGCCCGCCGAGGCCGGGCGCAAACTCACCAGGCCGCTGGCATTGGCCGCGGCGGGTTTCCACACCTGGCCGATGGAGAGCGCCTGCACCCGGCGCTTGCCGTAGATGAAGTTGATCAGCATGCGCGACACCAGAATGGCGCTGAACATCGAGGTCAGGATGCCCAGGCAATGCACCACCGCGAAGCCGCGCACCGGGCCGGAGCCGAACACCAGCAAGGCGATACCGGCGATCAGGGTGGTGATGTTGGAGTCGAGGATGGTGTCCCAGGCGCGCTCATAACCGGTGGTGATCGCCTGTTGCGGGGACATGCCGGCGCGCAGTTCTTCGCGGATGCGCTCGTTGATCAGCACGTTGGAGTCGATTGCCATCCCCAGCGCCAGCGCCATCGCCGCGATGCCGGGCAGGGTGAGGGTGGCTTGCAGCATCGAGAGCAGGGCAACCAGCAGCAGCAGGTTGGCGGCCAGGGCGACGGACGACACCAACCCGAAGAGCAGGTAATACACGCTCATGAAGATCACGATGACGACGAAGCCCCACAGGGTGGAGTTGAAGCCCTTGGCGATGTGCTCGGCGCCCAGGCTGGGGCCGATGACCCGTTCCTCGATGATTTCGATCGGCGCGGCGAGACTGCCGGCGCGCAGCACCAGCGCGGTGCTGTTGGCTTCGGCGGTGGTCATGTGGCCGCTGATCATCACCCGTCCGCCGCCGATTTCGGCTCTGATCACCGGCGCGGTCACGACTTCGCCGCGGCCTTTTTCGATCAGCAGGATGGCCATGCGCTTGTTGACGTTCTCACGGGTCAGGTCGCGGAAAATGCGCGAACCGGCGCTGTCGAGGGTGAGGTGCACCGCGGGCTGGTTGTTTTCGTCGAAGCCGGGCTGGGCGTCGGTCAGGCGCTCGCCGGTGAGCACCACCTGTTTTTTGATCAACAGCGGGGCTTCGCCGCGTGTCGTGTACAACTCGGCGCCATACGGCACATTGCCGGCCAGCGCGCTATCCAGCGCCCCCGGAGTGTCATCGACCATGCGCACTTCGAGGGTCGCGGTGCGGCCCAGGATGTTTCTCGCGGTGACGGAATCCTGCACGCCGGGCAGCTGCACCACGATACGGTCAGCGCCCTGTTGCTGGACGATAGGCTCGGCGACGCCCAGCTCATTGATCCGGTTGCGCAGGGTGTTGACGTTCTGTTTGATCGCCAGATCGCCAATGGTTTTCTGCGCTTCCGGGGAGAGGCTGGCGATGAGGAGCAGATCGGTGAGGCCATCGTTACGGTCGACGAGTTGCAGCTCGTTATTGCCGGACAGGATGGCCTTGCGTGCCGCCTCGCGCTGGGCGTCGTCGCGGAAGCGCAGATGGATGGCGTTGCCCTCGCGGGTGATGCCGGCGTAGCGCACGTTCTTGTCGCGCAGCAGGGTGCGCAGATCGCCGCTGGTGGAATCCAGGCGTTGGGTGAGGGCGCCGGGCATGTCGACCTGGAGCAGGAAATGCAGCCCGCCGCGCAGATCCAGCCCCAGCGACATCGGCAAGGCGTGGATGGCAGTCAGCCAGTTCGGCGAGGCCGAGATCAGGTTCAAGGCCACGGCGTAGTCGGGGTCGTCTTTATCCGGGTTGAACGTCTGCTCGAGCACGTCCCGGGCCTGGAACTGGACGTCGGTGTTGGTAAAGCGGACGCGCACACTGTTCGCGTCGACGAAAATGCCGTTGTGCTGGATGCCAGCCTTGTCGAGCGCCGCGTTCAGACGGTTCTGGACGGCGACCGGGTCGAGGGGGAGGGTGGTTTTCTGGCTGGCGATCTGTACCGCAGGCACCTCGCCGTAAAAATTGGGCAAGGTATAGATCAGCCCCACCAGCAAGCACAGGCAGATGAGGAGATTCTTCCAGAGGGGATAGCGGTTCATGGGCGAATTGGGCTAGGGCTAATTGGGCGAGACGTAATCAGAGGGCGCTCAGAGCGCTTTGAGCGAGCCTTTGGGCAGCACGGTGGCGATCGCCTGTTTCTGGACGGCGACGACGGTATTGGGGGCGATTTCAACCCGCACGTAGTTGTCGCCGACTTCGGCGATCTTGCCCGCGATGCCGCCATTGGTGACGACCTCGTCGCCCGTGGCGATGGCGTCAACCATGGCTTTGTGTTCCTTGGCGCGCTTCATCTGGGGGCGAATCATCAGGAACCAGAGCACGACGAACATCAGGATCAGGGGCAGAAAGCTGGCAATCCCCCCCGCTGCCTGATCAGGCGCGGCATCGGTGGTAGTCTGGGCGTAAGCAGTGGAAATCAGCACGAAAAGCTCCGGCAAATAGGCGAAAAACGGAAGATTATAGCAGCAAGCGCCACTTTGTCCGCCGCTTTGTCGCGCTTTGTCAGGGTAATCGCACGAATGCCCCTGTCGTAGACCCCCAGAAATATTCGTTGACGATCATCAACTTACCCAACCCTCTGTTCACAAGCCACTAACCTGAAGCTGGCCGAGTCGATGCGCGAGTTCTTTGCATCGTTTCAAGCCGCCCCGGGCACGACGCCCCATACGAGCGCCCAGACGCTCGAGAAGGATCATGGTCGGCTCGAAATCCGCCGCTGTTATGTCTTCGATCAACTCGATTGTTTGTACAAGCCCGAACAATGGCCTGAGCTGAAGTCCTTCGTCGTGCTCGAATCCGAACGCCAGATCAAGGGCAAAACGAGTATCGAACGCCGTCTCTATCTGAGCAGCCTGCCCGCCGATGCACAGCGACTGCTGTCCGCCATCCGCGCTCACTGGAGCATCGAGAACCGGCTGCACTGGTGCATGGATGCCGCCTTCGCCGACGATCAAATGCGCGCCCGCTCCGGCCATGCCGCACATAATCTTGCCATCCTCAAACACATCACGCTCAAGCTCATCCGCCTCGATCCCATCCCACGAAAGGGGAGCATCAAGGCCAAACGATTCATCGCCGCCACTTCCGACGCCTATCGCGCTCATCTGGTCGGTCTTATGTAAGATTCGTGCGATTGCCCTGCTTCAGTGCACACCCCGAAGCCGTAATCATTTTACGACTGATAAAGTATGATTTTAATGCTGTTTGGCGAGCTGTTTTGATATGTGTATGCTTCACCAAAACATAGGAAAACTCCGCACCACCATGTCCAGTAATCGCCTTTCAGGAATGTCTCAAGCGCAACGTGACCGGCTCGCGTTCGTTGAGCTGCGCCTGCGTTTCATGGGTGAAATCCGCCGTCAGGACTTGATCACGCGCTTCGACATCCAGGCGGCGGCGGCCACGCGGGACATTGCCCAGTACAAGGAACTGGTCCCGGGCAACATGGAGTACGACACCAAGGGCAAGGTCTACGTGCGGGCCGCGTGGTTCCGGCCCTTGTTCGACTTCCCGGTCGAGCGGGTCTTCGCATGGCTGTCTCAAGGCTATGGCGATGCCGAGCCTGCGCGCTTTCGCAGCGTCATCGCCACCGAAGGCACCGGCCTGCCAGGCCGGGTCGATCTGGAATTGCTTTCGACCTTGACGCGCGCCATCCACCGGGGCGCAGCCGTCAAGATTTCCTACCGCGCCCTGTCCAGCGGTCTCACCACCCGAGAGATCGTGCCCTTCGCCCTTGCCGACAGTGGCCTGCGCTGGCATGTCAGAGCCTTCGACCGGCGCAGCAGCGAGTTCCGCGACTTCGTGCTGGGTCGTTTCGACAACGCCAGCATCCTGCCAGACGAGGTTGCTGATTACGAAAAGCCAGATCAGGACATCCAATGGAACCGGATCACCGAGCTTGAACTCGTGCCACACCCGGCCAACGTGCAACACCCGGACACCATCGAGACTGAGTACGGCATGGAAAGCGGCGTTCTCAAAGTTCGTGTACGGGCAGCGATGGCAAGCTACCTGTTGCGTCACTGGAACGTAGACTGCACCGAAGATCACAGCCTCAAAGGGGGCAAACACCACCTGTGGCTGCGCAACAGGCAGGCGCTCTATGGCATCACTAATCTCATCCTCGCGCCGGGATACAGCGAAGCCAGCAAGGAGTGACGAACATGCAGTCGAAACAAGGACGAAGGAGCGCCCCGTGCTGAAGCTCGAACAGATCCAGAAAAACGCAGCCATCTCGGGCGTAGAACCCGGTCAGGTGGTGCGTATCGTCACCACCGAACCTGTCGGCGACAGCGCCCTCACCGTCTACTACAAAACCGCAGACGGCTCGCTGCGCGAGCGCATGCTGTTCCGCACCGACGAAGCAAATCTGGCGCTGGCTGAATCGGGTCGCCCCTGGGCCTTCGACGCTCCCGGCGATGCGTTCAAGCTCGCCGCCGAGGCGTACCGGATCAATCTGGCTCACCTGTTCGACCCAATGATGGCCGTCCACACCTCGAACGTGGAGCCGTTGCCGCACCAGATCACGGCGGTCTATGAATCCATGCTGCCCCGCCAGCCGCTGCGCTATGTGCTGGCCGACGACCCCGGCGCGGGCAAAACCATCATGGCCGGGCTGTTCATCCGCGAGCTGCTGATGCGCGCCGACGCCAAGCGCGTGCTCATCGTCGCCCCCGGCAGCCTGGTTGAGCAATGGCAGGATGAAATGTTCGAGAAGTTCGGCCTCTCGTTTACGTTGTTCTCACGCGAGCAGGTCGAGCAGTCCCGCAGCGGCAACCCCTTCGACGACATTGACCTGCTGGTCGCCCGTGTCGATCAACTGGCGCGCGCCGAAGATCTGCAAGAAAAGCTCAAGCTCACGCAGTGGGACTTGGTCGTCGTCGACGAAGCCCACAAGCTCTCGGCCAGCTACTTCGGTAACAAGGTCAACAAGACCAAGCGGTTTCTGCTCGGCGAACTGCTGGGCGCGATCACCCGCCACTTCCTCTTGATGACGGCCACGCCGCACAACGGCAAGGAAGAAGACTTCCAGATCTTCATGTCGCTGCTGGACGCCGACCGTTTCTACGGCAAATTCCGCGACGGTGCCCACAAGGTGGATGTGGCCGACTTGATGCGCCGCATGGTCAAGGAAGACATGCTGCGCTTCGATGGCACGCACCTCTTCCCCGAACGGCGCGCCTACACCGTCAACTACAAGCTCTCCGACCCGGAAGCCGCCCTGTACGCGGCGGTCACAGACTATGTGAAGACCGAGTTTGCCCGCGCTGACCAGTTGGATGGTGGTCGCAAGGGCACGGTGGGTTTTGCCCTGACCGCCCTGCAACGGCGGCTCGCCTCCAGCCCCGAAGCGATCTACCAGTCGCTGAAGCGCCGCCGCAACAAGCTCAAGCGCCGCGTCGAGGACGAAAAACTGCGCCAGCGCGGCCAATCCCTGGCCGAAACACTCTCCCCCACAGGACACGGCTCATTCGATGACATTTGGGATTCTGTTGATGACCTGTCGTCCGAAGCATACGAAAACTTTGAAGAAGAACTGATCGATCAGGCCACCGCCGCGCAAACTATTCAGGAACTCGAAGCCGAAATCATCATCCTCGAAGGTCTGGAAGAACAGGCCCGGCAAGTCGTGCATTCCGGCCAGGATCGCAAGAGGGACGAGCTTTCCCGCCTGCTGCAAGACACGCCCGAGATGCGTGATGCCAATGGCCGACAACGCAAACTCATCATCTTCACCGAGCACCGCGACACACTGAACTACCTCGCGGTGAAGATTCGCGTCCTGATCGGCAGCGAGGAAGCCGTGGTCATGATCCACGGCGGCGTCAAACGCGAAGAGCGGCGCAAGGTGCAGGAGCTGTTCCGCAACGACCCGACCGTGCGCGTCTTGATCGCCACCGACGCAGCGGGCGAAGGCGTGAACCTGCAAAACGCCAACCTGATGGTCAACTACGATCTGCCGTGGAACCCCAACCGGCTGGAGCAACGCTTCGGGCGCATCCACCGCATCGGACAGACCGAGGTCTGTCACCTCTGGAACATGGTCGCTGCCGAGACCCGTGAGGGCGATGTCTTCCAGCGTCTGTTCGAGAAGCTCGAAGTGGAGCGCGAAGCCCTCGGCGGTCGCGTGTTCGACATCCTTGGCGAGGTCTTCGAGGAAAAGAGCCTCAAGGACTTGCTGATCGAGGCCATCCGTTACGGAGCCGACCCCGAGGTACGCGCCCGCCTGCTCAAGAAGGTCGAAGGCGCGCTCGACACCCGGCGCATCGAAGACATCATCAAGCGCAACGCTCTGTGCGAAGAGGTGATGGACGAAAAGCGCCTGTTCGCCGTGAAGGAAGAGATGGAAAAGGCCGAGGCCCGCAAGCTCCAGCCCTATTTCATCCGATCCTTCTTCAACCAGGCTTTCGCTGCCTTGGGGGGCGAGCTGCGAACCCGCGAGCAGGGCCGCTATGAGATCACCAATGTCCCCGCCAGCATCCGCGAACGCGACCGTCAGCTCACGGGCCGGGATCGCCGCAACACCGATCCGGTACTGCGCCGCTACGAGCGTGTGTGTTTTGAGAAACAATACGTTCGTCTCGTCGACCGCGTCGGCGCGCCGATGGCGAGCCTGCTGCACCCCGGCCATCCCCTGATGCAGTCGGTCACCGACATCGTGCTGGAGCAGCACCGCAATAGGCTCAAGCAAGGCGCGGTGCTGGTCGACCCGAGCGACCTCGGGCTGGCACCCAGGGTCATGTTCATCATTGACCACTCCATCAAGGAAGGCGCAGACCCCAACCGCGTCGCCTCCCGGCGCATGCAGTTCGTCGAGATCGACGCCTCCGGGCAGACACTCAACGCCGGCTGGGCACCCCATCTGGATCTGGAGCCGCTTGCCGCTGGCGACGAGGCGCTGATCCAGGACGTCCTCGCCGCGCCCTGGATCGCCAAAGATCTCGAGCACGCGGCGCTCGCCCACGCGGGTAGCCATCTCGTGCCGGAACACTTCGACGAAGTGCGCTCCCGGCGCGAGAAGTCCGTGGACAAGACCCTGAACGCCGTCCACGAGCGGTTGGTCAAGGAAATCAACTTCAGGTCAGACCGCTACATCAAGCTGCAAGACGACCTGGCCGCAGGCAAGGATGTGCGCCTGCCGCTGGAAAACGTGCGGCGCACCATCGACGAGCTCACCGCCCGCCGCGAGTCACGCGAGAAGGAGCTTCTGGCAATGCGCCACGTGGTATCGGCCACGCCCGTCGTACTCGGCGGCGCGCTCGTCATCCCGGCGGGGCTGTTGATGCAGCGCAGAGGGCAATCCGGCTGGTCGGCAGACGCTGCCGCCCGTGCCCAGGTCGAGCAAATCGCCATGCGGGCGGTGATGGACGCCGAACGCGCGCTCGGCCACGACGTGAGCGACGTCTCGGCGCAAAAGTGCGGCTGGGACGTCACCAGCCGCCCCCAGCCCGTCGATGGCCGACTGCCCAGCGACCGCCACATCGAAGTCAAAGGCCGCGCCAAGGGCCAGGGCACGATCACCGTCACGCGCAACGAGATCCTCTACGGCCTGAACCAATCGGACAAATTCATCCTCGCCATCGTGCTGGTGGAGGGGGACACGGTTGAGGGGCCGTTCTACGTCCGCCAGCCCTTCACGCAGGAGCCGGACTGGGCCGAAACCAGCAAGAACCTTGATCTGGGCCAGTTGCTGGCTCGGGCGGTCGCACCGGAGGCGTCACTGTGATGACAAGCCACAAAGGAAAACGCCTCCACGGGGGAGTCGTCGGGCCGAAGATACGATCAACGGCGGGGCTAAAGCCTGTGACTCAGCGCCACAAGGAAAACGCCTCCACGAGGGAGGCGTCGGACCGGAGATGCGATCTCCGGTGGGGTTTACGTTCGTCACTATACACGACCTTGACACGATTGTGTCAAGAATCATTACGCACATTGAACGAATCTGGAGGTGTGGCATGAACCGCGTAATGGTCTATGTCGATGGATTCAACCTCTACTTCGGGCTACGCAGCAAAGGCTGGCGCAAATACTACTGGCTGGATCTGTACGCACTCTCCACCACGATCATATTGCCGGAGCAGACGCTCTCTGGTGTGCATTATTTCACCTCGCGCATCCGTAACACGGGCGACAACGTAGCCGACATGCAGCGCCAGACAACGTATCTGGAAGCTCTCGGCACCTTGCCTGACGTACAGTTGCATTTTGGCCACTACCTCCAAAAGCGCAGGCGCTGCCATGAATGCGGCGCGAAATGGAAGGACTACGAGGAGAAAATGACCGACGTCAATATCGCTGTCCAGTTGTTGACTGATGCGTTCGATGACCGTTTCGATACCGCGATGCTCATTTCAGCCGATAGTGATTTGACTACCCCCGTGCGAAAATTGCGCGCGCAATTCCCCACCAAGAAGCTGATCGTCGCCTTCCCTCCTGATCGCCGCTCCGCCGATTTGGAAAAAGCAGCGCACGCTGCGTTCCCCATTGGTGAGATGAAGCTCCGCCAATCCCAACTCCCTGCCCAAGTACAACGTGCTGACGGCTTTATCCTGCAACGCCCGACTTACTGGCAGCAAGACCCCACATGACCCCCATCAAAACCCCCAAAAAACTCATCGAAGTCGCTCTGCCGCTGGATGCCATCAATGTCGCCGCCGCCCGCGAAAAATCCATCCGCCACGGGCACCCCTCCACGCTGCACCTCTGGTGGGCGCGGCGTCCGCTGGCGGCTGCCCGTGCGGTCATCTTTGCCCAGATGGTCAACGACCCCGGCGGCGAGCGCGGCTATTTCGCGGGCATGACCAAAGCGCAGGCAGAGGCCAAACGGGAGGTCTTGTTCGACATCATCCGGGAGCTGGTGCTGTGGGAGAACACCAACAACGAGGCGGTGCTGGAGCGTGCCCGCGCCGAGATCTGGAAAAGCTGGCGCGAGACCTGTGAGCTGAACAAAAAGCACCCGCAAGCCGCCGAACTCTTCAATCCGGAGAAGTTGCCCGCCTTCCACGACCCTTTTGCCGGCGGCGGCGCCTTGCCGCTGGAAGCGCAACGGCTGGGGCTGGAGAGCTACGCCAGCGACCTGAACCCGGTGGCGGTCACCATCAACAAGGCCATGATCGAAATCCCGCCCCGCTTTGCCGGACGTGCCCCGGTCGGGCCGCGACTGGAAGGTGATCGGCAAGGCAATCTGTCGGAAGACTGGAGAGGCGCACGTGGTCTGGCCGAAGACGTGCGCCGCTACGGCGCGTGGATGCGCGCAGAGGCCGAAAAGCGCATCGGACACCTGTACCCCAAGGTAAAAATCACCGCCGAGATGGTGCAGGAACGGGAAGACCTGAAACCCTATCCGGGCGAAGAATTGACGGTGATTGCGTGGCTGTGGGCGCGCACGGTGAAAAGCTCAAATCCGGCTTTCTCGCATGTTGATGTGCCGCTGGCGTCGACTTTTGTGTTGTCGAGCAAAAAGGGCAAGGAAGCCTGGGTTGCGCCGGTGATCGAAGGCGAAACGTATCGCTTTACAGTGAGGACGGGAGTGCCACCAGAAGGGGCGAAAGATGGCACCAAGCTGTCGCGGGGTGCGAACTTTTACTGTTTGATGTCGGATTCGCCCATAGAACCCAAACACATTTACGCTGAAGCCAATGCTGGACGTATGGACGCACGCCTGATGGCTATCGTCGCTGAAGGCTCGCGGGGGCGTATTTATTTGGCACCCACTGCCGAGCACGAAGCCCTTGCCCGGCAAGCGCAGCCGAAGTGGAAGCCGGAAGTGGCTATGCCAGAAAATCCGCGCTCGTTCTCGCCGCCTCTTTATGGGTTGAAAAACTACGGCGACCTCTTCACTCCGCGCCAACTCGTCGCGCTGACCACCTTCTCCGATCTGGTTCCCGAAGCCATCGCCAAAATCAAGGCAGATGCCCTGGCCGCAGGGATGTCCGACGATGGGCATGGGCTGGATGCAGGCGGCAACGGTGCGACGGCTTATGCGGAGGCGGTGGGGGTGTATTTGGGGTTGGCTCTTAGCCGTTTAACCGATATTTGTAATGCGCTTTGTCATTGGGAAGTTTCAAAGACACAGGTACGGCATCTATTCGGTCGTCAGGCAATACCAATGATGTGGGATTTCGCTGAAAACAATGTTTTTGGCGAAGCAGCAGATGATTACATTATTAGCCTTGGAAATTTGGTGAAAGCATTGCTTGAGTTACCTGCTTACGGTACAGGTAATGCTGCTCATGCCGATGCCCAAACCCAACCCATCAGCACCCACAAAGTCATCTCCTCTGACCCACCTTACTACGACAACATCGGCTACGCTGACCTCTCCGACTTCTTCTACGTCTGGTTGCGCCGCAGCCTGAGACCGATTTTCCCCAGCCTTTACGCGACGCTGGCGGTACCCAAAACCGAGGAACTGGTCGCCACGCCATACCGCCACGGCGGCAAGGAACAGGCGGAAGCCTTTTTCCTCGACGGCATGAAGCAGGCAATTCACAACCTTGCCGAACGGGCACATCCGGCTTTTCCGGTCACGATCTATTACGCCTTCAAGCAATCCGAAACCACGGACGAGGCAGGCACTTCCAGCACGGGCTGGGTAACTTTCCTGCAAGCGGTGCTCGACGCCGGTTTTGCGCTCACCGGCACCTGGCCGATGCGCACGGAACTCGGCAACCGCATGATTAGCTCCGGTACCAACGCCCTCGCCTCCTCCATCATCCTCGTCTGCCGCAAACGCCCCGCCGACGCCCCCACCGCATCCCGCCGCGAATTTCTGCGTGAACTCAATGCCGAGCTGCCGGGAGCACTGCTCGACATGACCCACGGCGGCGACAACTCACCCGTTGCCCCGGTAGATTTGTCGCAAGCCATCATCGGCCCCGGCATGGCGATTTTCAGCCAGTACGCCGCCGTACTGGAAGCCGACGGCACACCGATGAGTGTGCGCACTGCACTTCAACTCATCAACCGCTTCTTGGCCGAAGATGACTTCGACCATGACACGCAGTTCTGCCTTCACTGGTTCGAGAACTTCGGCTGGGCCACCGGCAAGTTCGGTGACGCCAATACGCTTGCACAAGCGAAAGGGACGGCAGTTACGGCGCTTGTCGGGGCAGGTGTTCTTGAGTCCAGCAAGGGCGAAGCACGGCTGCTCAAGTGGAGCGAGATGCCACGCGACTGGTCGCCGGAGAACGATGCCCGCCTACCCGTGTGGGAGGCACTGCACCAACTGATCCGCGCGCTCAATCAGGACGGCGAATCCGCAGCCGGTGCGCTGCTCGCCCGCATGCCCGCCAAAGCCGAACCCATCCGCGCCCTGGCTTACCGCCTCTACACCCTGTGTGAGCGCAAAGGCTGGGCGGAAGAAGCGCGTGCTTATAATGAACTGGTCACCGCCTGGAGCGCCATCGAACTCGCTGCGGGCGAGGCTGGCGTGCTAGGTTCGCAAGCAAGCCTCAACCTGTGAAGGATGAATATTTGTCATGACTGCTACCAAGCCAAACACTTCCGATTTTCTGGCAACTTTTGCCAATGCCACTACGTCCCTTGGCGAACGCCGAATTGCGCTGACCGCACTGATTACAGCAAAGATATTACCCAAGCAAGCGGATAATCCATCCGTAGAGGCTGGCCGCAAACATTTGTTGGCGCAAGTCTTTGCGTCAAATGCAGAACCTGCACATCGACTACTGGCTATTGCTGAGTGCATACGCCTGGGGCAAGTAGTTAAACGCTGGGCACCAGAGATTGCCGAACAGTTACGTCCAGCATTCGCGGAAAAACTCCCCGCGATGCAATTACTGAACGATGCAGATGATCGCTTAAATCTGGCTCGTGCTTGCGCGCTCATGTCTTCCCCCTGGTTGCCAACCTATCTAGCAACAGCAATTGCCGAAGAGGAGACCGGCGAAAAAGCGCGAGGGGAAATGATAACCGCTCTACTGGCACGCTCGCCAAGCCTTGCGGTCGCCTTGCGACAACTGGCAAGCGCATTTCAAGCACTGCGCCCCGGTACTGAAGCACCCGGCGAAACAGCGGCACGACGGCTGGCTCGCACATTAGCCGCACTACGTAGCACCCTCCTCGAAATCGAACTGGATGCTGGAGATGAGCCGGGCAAAGCCTTGCAGGAAGTGCTGGCTTTGCCGTTGTCCGCCCTAGGCAAACCACAGGAAGATAAGGTACAGATTGATCTGGCGCACGAGACCTTGCTGACTGTGCATGACATCGTTCGCACTCGTATTTCGGTGGTAGCTGATCCCCAGATGTACAGCGCAGTTGCTTACTGCCGCAAGTTGCTCGGCGGCACGTCGTGGCCAAGTGAGCTAGGCAATCCACTGGAGCGCTTGGTGACGGATGTCACCGAGGCATTGCTACTACTGGGCCGCCAAGGTCAATGTGACCAAGCCTTGCTCATTCAATTGGATGTGCTATGCAATAGCCCTCAGCGTGCCCGCGCAGTGGCACGTAATCTAGCCACAAAGCACCCGGAACTACCAGAAGATGTGCGCGAATGGCTGGAACGGGGTCGCGCACGCTTGGTTCGCCCAGCCAGTTCATCCGCCATCGAGGCCGCAGCCAGCAATGCGGACGAAATCATAGGTTTAGCCTTACAGGCGGCCCGGCAAGTCAGAGTCATGCGTGAAGGCTTACGGGAACCACTAGCAGCAAGCCTGGAGATATATGAACCTGGTTTGGCATCCACCACGCGGGAACTGCTTGATCGCGTGCAAACGTTGGCAATACAAGTCGAGCAGGCCGCAAACCTGCGTGATCTAGATTTATATGGAGTCCCGGGCGAGGAAATCGAAATGTCATCTAAATTCTTCGACGTCGTAGGCAATACGCCGCGACAACGCATGATCGTCAAACTTCCAGCTGTCGTGCGAAAACGGCCAGACGGCAGCGCAGGCGACGTAGTAACCAAGGGAATTGTCGAGTAATCAAGGGGACGAAATGGATAAGAAAACTGCGGCCTTCTTACTGGCCAGTTTGCTGGAACGCATCGATCACGATCAAGCTATTGGTACAGCTTCGTCACTTGAGCGGCAGGCGCTATGGCTTGCAGTGCAAGCACTTAGAGGGGAGGAAGGCACTCCAGCAACACAGCATGATCAGTTGCCTGCGACACCTACACCCACGGCTATCAGTAAGCCTGTAGGGGTGCCGCACATTGAACTCGTGCTTGCATCCATTCAACGCGAGAAGGAAACAGATCCAGATGTGGTGATGTGTCTGGATTTCGGAACTGCCATGTCAAAGGCATTTGCCGCAGCGTTCCCGAACCAACATCTGGATCTGGCGTTGGGTGCCGCAGCAGGCAACAAGGGCTACGCACTGCCATCTTCGGTGTTTATCGCCGACGACGGTAAGGTCTATTTCGGCTTCGAGGCCATTGAGATGAGCCAAGGGCTGGAAAACTCTGGCAGAGAACGGCTGGACTCAATCAAGGGGTGGATCAGTCTCCAGCAGGAAGGCTCTTTGGATGGGGATGCTAACGTACTGTCGAAGGCAATAAATCCATCTGATACCAAGTTAACCCAAGGCGACTTGTTGAGAATCTACTTGGCCTATTTGACGGATATAGCCGAACAGGCATTGCAACCTCACGTCGCAGAGCCACGGCATGTAAAGCGCCGCTACGCGCGCCCATGCTGGTCAGACAGCAAGGTACAGTGGGGCAACGGCCTAATGCGCCGAATGTTAGCAGAAGCGCAGATTATCGCTGACACATTTAGCGGCCGTTGGGCAGGCGGAATCAATGTTGCAGAACTTAAAGCGGCCGTTGAACAAATCAAAAAACTTGACCAACGACCGGACTACTTGATCGACGAAGGCGTACCAGAGCCTGTGGCCGTGGCCGCAGGTGCTTTTGCAGATAGTGAAAACTTGCGTGACGCCTTCATGGTGGTAGACGTCGGTGCAGGGACGACGGACTTTGGGCTTTTTGTCTCGACAAAAAAATCGGAAGACGAAGAACCACGGTTTTTTCAAATAGCCGAGTCCATTCAAGGCTTGATGCAGGCAGGCGACAAGGTCGATGGCCTTCTGCGTGGGTTTATCGCTCAGAAAGAATCAATCGACCCGAGTGATAACTCAGGCAAGCTGATTCTTGCTGACTTGACGAGGCAAATTCGGAGTCTCAAGGAAGTGCTTTTCAAGACTGGTGAATTGGAATACACGCTGACCGACGACACTTTCGGCAAGATTCGACGGGATGACTTTCTCGCCGACGAGAAGGTCATTCGCTTCGGCGAGGCCGTCGAGAAAGGCTTCAAAAAAGCACTCGAAGCTGTAGATGAGTCCTGGTTAAGTTGGCTGGAGAAGGATGGCGTACGCCTGCATGTTCTGTTGACTGGCGGTAGTTCTCCTCTGCCAATGATGCAAGCTCTGGGCAATGGCCTGATCGTAGTAAAAGGCCATCGAATCATTCGCAAATCCATCGACCCCCAACCTGACTGGATGGATGACATGCCCAATGAGTTGTTGACGGTTTACCCTCAATTGGCTGTAGCTATCGGTGGTACAGCAAAAACCATGCCCGAGACGATCGACGCGCCACTTGTATTTGGCGGGGGTATGCATACTCCAAGTTATGTCGCCGGGAATATTCATATTGGAGGCAAATAAGTCTATGAACATCAGACCTTGGCGCGAGATCGCGGAACCGCACTCCGACGTGCGGGAAGGCAAGTTCCAGCAGGCCGAATTCGCCGCCGATCTGTCGCGCGTGCATGCGGGCACGGCCAACGCGGAGTACCAGAACCCGGCGCTGTTCTTCCAACGCACCTTCATCACCGAAGGCATGCGGCTGTTGCTGGACTCGGTGGTCAAGCGCCTTGCGGGTAAGGGCGGCGACCCGGTGATCCAGCTTCAAACGGCGTTCGGCGGCGGCAAGACGCACACCATGCTGGCGGTCTATCACCTCGCCAAGGGCGAGGCGCCCGCCAGCGATCTGCAGGGCGTGCCCGCCATCCTTGATGCGGCGGGCGTCACCGAATTGCCCCAGGCACGCATTGCCGTGCTCGACGGCATCAAGTCCTCGCCCAACCAGCCAGTCGTGAAGAACGGGCAGAGCATCCGCACGCTGTGGGGCGACTTGGCATGGCAGTTGGGCGGGGCTGAGGGCTTTAATCTTGTTGCTGAAGCCGACTCCTCGGGCACGTCGCCGGGTAAGGATGTGCTGGCCGATCTGCTGGGCCGCTACGCGCCCTGCGTCATCCTCATCGACGAGCTGGTGGCCTATGTGCGCCAGTTCGAGGAAGGCAAGGCGCTGACAGGCGGCACCTTCGATTCCAACCTCAGCTTCGTGCAGGCGCTGACGGAAGCCTTGAAGGCCGTGCCGACCGCCGTGCTGCTGGCCTCACTGCCGGAATCGGCCAAGGAGGCGGGTAGCCAGCGCGGCGAGAAGGCGTTGGCTTCGCTTTCGCATTACTTCGGGCGCATTCAGGCGCTATGGAAACCAGTGGCCACAGAGGAGGCGTTCGAGATCGTGCGTCGGCGGCTCTTCAGCCACATCAACGACAAACTGGCGATGGAGTCGGTCTGCCGGTCGTTCGCGGACTACTACATCGAGAACCGCGACGACTTCCCGCAGGAGACGCAGGACAGCAAGTACCTGGAGCGGCTGACGCACGCCTACCCAATCCACCCCGAGGTGTTCGACCGCCTGTACGAGGACTGGTCAACGCTGGACAACTTCCAGCGCACGCGCGGCGTGCTGAAGTTGATGGCGAAGGTGATCCACCGTCTGTGGAAGGACGGCAACAACGACCCGCTGATCATGCCCGGCAGCTTTCCGCTGATGGATGCCGACACGCTGAACGAGGTGCTCTACTACCTGCCGCAAGGTTGGACGCCGGTGATCGAGCGCGACGTGGATGGCGAGCGTTCGGAGACGTGGGAGATCGAGAACAAGGACACCCGTTTCGGCAGCGTGCAAGCCTGCCGCCGCGCCGCGCGCGCCATCTTTCTGGGCAGCGCGCCCAGCACGTCCAACCAGGGCGTGCGCGGTCTGGAACTGGAACGCGTGCTCTTGGGCGTGGCCCAGCCCGGCCAGCAGCCCAACCTGTTCAAGGACGCGCTGCGGCGCTTGGGCGACCGGCTGCACTACCTGAACGCCGCCAACAACCGCTTCTGGCTGGACACGCGTCCGAACCTGCGGCGCGAGATGGAAGAGCGCAAGCGCCGCTTTCAGGACAAGGAGGATGTGTTCCCCGCCATCCGCGACCGCGTGCAGCGCAGCTTTGCCAGCGGGGTGTTCGGCGGCATTCACATCTTCACCGGCAGCGGCGACGTGCCCGACGACTGGGCGCTGCGGCTGGTGGTGCTGCCGCCGGATGCAGCCTTCAGCAAGAGCGGCCAGAGCCTCGCCATTGATCGCGCGACCGAGATTCTGAAGAAGCGTGGCGACCAGCCCCGCTTCAAGCAGAACCGCCTGATCTTCGTGGCGGCGGACTACGACAGCGTGAGCCGCTTGAAGGATCACGTGCGCTCGCACCTCGCGTGGCGCAGTATCGTGGGCGACTACAGGGACAACCGTATCGTACTGGACAACCTGATGGCTAGACAGGCGCAAGCCAGCCTGGATCAGGCCGAGGAAACAGTGCGCCGCATGATCCGCGAGACCTATAAATGGCTGCTTGCTCCTGTGCAAGAGGCGCGTCCTGGCAAGGGGTTGTCCGATGTGGTGTGGGAACACTTCCCGCTCAACCCCGGCGCACAGAATTGGTCGCAGGAAATCGAGCGCGTGCTCAAGGAGAACGAACTACTCATCAGCGAGTGGGCACCGATCCATCTGTCCAAGGTGCTGAAGGACTGGTTCTGGAAAGATGACGCCAAGGACACCAACGCCCTCAACGTATGGCAGCAGAGTTGCCAGCAACTCTACCTGCCACGCCTGAAGGATGACACAGTGTTCCAAACCACAATGGCTGCGGGCGCGGAAAGCCGGGAGTTTTTTGGCTTCGCACAGGGCAGGGAGCAGGAAGGCGACAAACTGCATTATGTGGGCTTCACCTATGGCAGGCGCACATCGCTGATCATGGATTCGTCGCTGCTGCTGATCGATCCGCTCACCGCTTCCGCCTACCTGGAAACCCTGCGCGCAGCCGAAGAAGCCTACCGCACCAAAGCGGTCGAAACCGGAACGGGGACAGCGACGGTCGTGGTGACGTGCGATGGTCGCCCTTCCCTGCGCGTTGAGGATTCCGGCACGGCGAGACCCCTGACCGGCGCAGGTGCAGCGAGCACCAAAAAACAGTTCTTCGCCAGCATTGACCTCGATCCCATTCAGGCCAAGCGCCAATTCGCTGATCTGGTAGATGAAGTCATACAACAGTTCACCCTGCGCCCCGGCGTGAAGGTACGGATCGCGGTCGAGATCGAGGCTGAATCCCCAACCGGGTTCGACGACGGCCTTCAACGCGCGGTGAAGGAGAACTGCAATGTGCTGAAGTTCAAGAGTGCTGAATTTGAGGCTGGGGAATGAACCCAAGAGGAATTTTCTGAGATGAAATTGCTTGCAATCGACGGCGGTGGAATTCGCGGGATCTACGCCAGCCATGTTCTTGAACGAGTTCAAGATGAATTCAAAACTGAATTTCATCGTAAATTCGACCTTATTGCGGGAACAAGCACTGGGTCGATCATCGCCGCTACTTCCGACGCTTATCGCGCTTATCTGGTCGGTCTTCCATAAGGTTCGTGCGATTGCCCTGCGCACTTTGTCAACGGTATGTAATTCAAATTCGCAATAGGAACGTCAATAATTATTCTGTCGTGTGCGTTTGTGCACGCTGGAGTAGATCGTAATATTTTTCCCATTTGTATTGCGAATTGGAATAACAGGCTTATTCGGTATGCAGCGCGTCGACGGCGTTCAGGCGTGCGGCGCTGCGTGCCGGTAACACCCCGGCGGCGAGGCCGATGGCGACGGATAGCAGTTCTGCGGCGAGGACGAAGCCCCACGGCGTTGCCACCGGCAGCGCGGGGACAAGGTAGCTCGCCAGGGTGGCGATGCCGATGCCGACGACCAGCCCCAGCGCGCCGCCGAGCGCCGCCAGCACCACCGCTTCGGTCAGAAACAGGATCAGAATCTCGCGGCGGCGTGCGCCCAGCGCGACCAGCAGGCCGATTTCGCTGGTGCGCTCCGCGACCGCAATGGTCATGATGGTGACGATGCCCACCGCGCCGACGGTCAGCGAGATGCCGCCCAGCGCGCCGACGGCGATGGTGAGCACGTCGAGAATGTTGGACAGGCTGGCGAGCATTTCTTCCTGGGTGCTCAGAGTGAAATCCTCGCGCCCGTGGCGTGCGGCGAGGACGGTGCGGATATTGGCGATGATCGGCTTGGGTGACATTTCTTCGGGATAGGTGACGTTGATCTCGTCGACCTGGTCGCGGCGGTACAGGGCGAGCGCCCGCGCGGCGGGAATATAGGCGCAGTCATCGAGATCCATGCCCAGAAACTGCCCTTTGGGCGCCATGACGCCGATGACGCGGTAGCGTTCGCCGCTGATCTGGATGCGCGCCCCGAGCGCGTTGGCGTCGCCGAACAGTTCCTGTTTGAGCACCGCGCCGAGGACGACCACGGTGCGGGCGTCACGGACGCTGCCTGCGGGCAGAAAGCTGCCGCTGGCGAGGGTGGCGGCAAACATGTGGTGACTCGCGGGGCCGACCCCCATCACCAGCGCCCGCCGCACCCGCCCTTGCGCCCGCACTTCGGCATTGCCATTGACGATCGGGCTCACCGCGCTGACGCCGGGCAGGCGGGTGAGCGCGTCGGCGTCTTCCAGGGTCAGATCGCGGGCGTTCGACGGCAGCCCCGGAATGCCGCCATGGACATCGAATTTACCTGGCGTGATCTGGATGATGTTGGTGCCGAACTGGCTGAATTCGGCAAGCACAAAGCGGCTCAGCCCTTCGCCGATGGAGGTCAGCACGATCACGGCGGCGATGCCGACCGCGATGCCGCTCAAGGTGAGCACGCTGCGCAGACGGGATGCGCCGAGCGCGTGCAGGGAGAAGTGAATCAGGTCGCTCCAGCGCATGATGTCAGTGGCGGGAGAGGGCAAGCACCGGGTCGAGCGCCGCCGCCCGTCGTGCCGGTAACACGCCGAAGATCAGCCCGCTTGCCAGCGCCATCCCCAGCGCGGCGGCAACGGCCCAGGTGGGCGGCCACGCGGGCAGCACCGGCTTGACCAGGCGAATGGCACACGCGCCGAGCTGGCCGCAGCCATAGCCGATCGAGGCTCCCGCCACCGAGAGCAGCGTCGCTTCGGTCAGAAAGATGCGCTCAATGGTGCGCGGGCTGGCGCCGAGCGCCTTGAGCAGACCGATCTCGGTATGGCGCTGGGTGACGGCTACCAGCATCACGTTCATCACCAGGATGCCGGACACGCCCAGGCTGATCGCGGCAATACCGGCCACCGCCAGGGTCAGCGCGCCGAGGACGCGGTCGAAGGTCGCCAGCACCGCGTCCTGGGTGATGACGGTAACGTCCAGATCGCCGCCGTGGCGGTTTTTGATCAGCGCGCTGATCTGGTCACGGGTGGCGCTGAGGGCGTCGTGGTCGCGGGCTTCGACCAGGATGCGGAACAGGGTGTTGGAATTGAAAATGGCCTGCGCGGTGGCGACCGGCACAATCACCAGCTCGTCACTGTCCATGCCCAGCCCCCGCCCTGCGGGTGCGAGCACCCCGATCACCCGTAGCCGCCGGTCGCCAACGCGAATCATGCGCCCCAGCGCCGCTTCGTTGCCAAACATCTCGTTGCGCAGGGTGGCGCCGATGACCGCCACCGCGCTCGCACGATGCCAGTCTTCCGCAGGCAGAAAGCGCCCTTGCGCCAGCGAGAGGTGACGGATGGCGGTGAATTCGGCGCTGGTGCCGGCGATGACGACCTGGCGCAGGCGTCCGCCGACGGCGATCTCCGAATTGCCTACGATGATGGGCGTCACCAGGCGCACGCCGGGGCGGCGGGTGAGCGCGGCGGCATCGTCGATGGTGAGGTCACGCGGGGTGTTGGTGACGAAGCTGCCGACATTGACCCCGCCGGTCGCGTTGCGCCCCGGAAGCACGATGACGAGATTGGCTCCCAGCGCGCTGAATTCGTCGACCACGTAGCGCCGGGCGCCATCGCCCAGGGCGGTGAGCACGACGACCGCCGCCACCCCGATCGCAATCGCCACTACCAACAGTCCCGCGCGCAGGCGGTGGCCGAGGGCGGCCCGGGCAGCGAAACGCAGGGTGTCGGTGAAGTTCATGCGTGGCTACCCCCGCTCATCACTGAGCACGCCATCTTCCATCATCAAGCGCCGCCGGGCGCGTTGCCCCAGCGCCGGGTCGTGGGTGACGATGATCAGCGTGGCCCCCGCCGTGTTGAGCGCTTCCAGCAGCTCGGTGACTTCCGCGCCGGTGTGGCGGTCGAGGTTGCCGGTCGGCTCATCGGCGAGCAGCACCGCAGGGCGCATGATGGTGGCGCGGGCGATGGCGATGCGCTGGCGCTGACCGCCGGAGAGTTCATCGGGACGGTGGTCGGCGCGCTCGCTCAGTCCGACCTTGCCCAGCGCTTCCGCCACACGCTGGCGGCGCAGTTCGGGCGCCACGCCGGCGAGCACGAGCGGCAGGGCGACGTTCTCGGCGGCGGTGAGGCGGGGCACGAGGTGGAAACTCTGGAACACGAACCCGATCCGGTCGCGCCGCAGCGCCGCCTGCTCATCCGCCGAGAGGGTGGTGACGTCGCGCCCTTCGAGGCGGTAGTGGCCGCTGTCGGGGTGGTCGAGCAGGCCGAGCAGATTGAGCAGGGTGGATTTGCCCGAGCCCGATGCGCCCATGATGGCGACGTATTCGCCCGCCTCGATCGCCACCGTGATATTGCGCAGCGCATTGACGGTGGCGGCGCCGAGGGTAAACGTGCGCGTGATGGCGTCGAGTTCGATCAGGGACATGGGGCGCTCAGTCAGGCCCGTCTGCGGTTCGGGTGTGGACGCCGGGGGCCAGATCCTGGGCGAAGGAGGTGATGATTTTCTCGCCTGCGCTCAAGCCCGCGACGATCTCGGTCTGCTCCCAGTTGGCGAGGCCGGCTTCAATGGTGCGCTCGATCACCACCCCGTCCTTGCCGCGCACCCACACCCGGTTGCCCTCGCGCAGCGCCGCGGTCGGGATGCGCAGGGTGTTGTCGCGGCTGGCGAGGATAATCTCGACATCCACGCTATAGCCCACCAGCAGCCCGCGGGCCTCTTCGGGGTGCTCGAAGTCGATGTCGACCGCGACCGTGCGCGCCTGTTTTTCCACTGCGGTAATATAGGGCGCCACCCGCCGCACATGACCGGCGAAGGTCTTGCCGGGCAAGGCTTCAAAGCTGATGCGCGCCGGCTGCCCCGGCGCTATCCTGGGCGCATCCACCTCGTCCATCGGCGCCTTGACGTACAGACAGGAATCGTTGATCAGGTCGATGGCAGGCGGGGTGGAGATGCCGGTGGGCGAAGGGGTGGATATCTCGCCCAGCTCGCCGTTGATCTTCGCCACGGTGCCGGCAAAAGGGGCGACGATGACGGTGCGCTCCAGTTGGGTGGCGATGGCGTCAAGCTGACGCGCCGCAGCGCTGACTTCGGCTGCGGCGCTCGCACAGGTGGCGGCACGGGCAGCGGCTTCGGTGCTGGCTTTCTCCTCGACGCTGGCGGAAACAAAACCACGCGCCACCAGCGCCGCCTGGCGTTTGGCCTCGATCCCGGCATTGGTCGCCAGCACGCAAGCCTCGCTCTGGCGCTGGCGGGCGGCGGCCAGTTGAGCCTGAGTCACCGCGCGCTCGGCTTCCAGATCGCCTTGCCACAGGCGCATCAAAACCTGTCCGGCTGCAACCCGGTCGCCTTCCTTGACCGGCAGATAATCAATCCGCCCGCTGACGATGGTGGACAGCTTGGTGCGCTGGCATGCCTCAACCTCGCCCGCCCGGGTGTTGATCACGGTCGCCTCGACCTTGCCATGACCGACCTCATGCACCGTTACCACCAGCGGCTGCGGGCGGTTCAGCCACCAGACCGCTGCGCCAGCGAGGGCGATGAGGGTGAACGGGATCAGTCGGGCGGGGGACATGGATGCGGTGGGCAGTGGGGATGGGAGGGAAGCTGGACAGTACCGGATTTCGCTGCGCGCAGGAATATGCGGGGGAACGCCGTGGAACGCGGAAGCGGCATTTTTCCGGGGGTAGTGGCGGGGCGGAATGGCTTTCAATGGCGCTGGCCATGCCCTCCGGGGTCGCCGTCGCGGCGGCCCGGTCATATACAAAACTTTGCTTTTCTGTCGGTTTTTACATATAAGTGGGGAATGGGCGCCATTGCCCAGCGTGCACCGGCTCGCCAGTCCCCGGCGCGGTTTCTTCCTGACGCTTCGCCCGGAAGATCGGACAACCGGCGCACATTGGCTAAAATCGCCGCGCATTACGAAAACGCCTCGGTGATCACTGGCAACACTCCATGAGAAAAACGCCCGGTGGAAGCTCGTGATCAATGCAGCCGTGGAGATTGAGCCTTGATTCCACATGCCTATAAACAAACCGATCAGCCGTGCGGTAGCAGGGGCAGGCGGGCGGAATGGTTTTCGATGCTGCTTCCGCTTGTCGATGGCTCGTCGGCTGGTGGCGTGAACATGAGGTTCGTGGGAGCACGGGCGAGACACACGCGCTAATCAAGAAACTTGGCGTATAGCGTAATAGCTGCCGACTTGCACAAGCTTGCTAAGTGCTGTAAGTAATACGTCGCTCCATCAAGGATGGATTGCTGTCTTTTTGAGAGTTTTTTGCGCTGGTTTTCCGGCCCCTGCTCTCGCCAACTCCATGATTATTGCGCGCACCACTTTTTTCTGTCCGGCGGAAAGGGTAGCGAAGGTTTCCAGTGTCTCGCGTTCCATGCTGGAAATATTATAATGAACAAAATTATGCAGAAGCTATTAATTGGCTCCGCAAGGCTGCGGAACAGGGGCATGCGGAGGCTCAAAATTATCTTGGTGTGATGTACGATAAAGGCTTGGGTGTGGCACAGAATTATGCGGATGCCGTTTATTGGTACCACATGGCTGCCGACCAGGGAGATGGCGTTGCTCAAACGAACCTTGGGGTGATGTACTACAGAGGTCATGGCGTAGCGCGAAATCATGCAGAAGCGGTCAAGTGGTTTAAAAAATCTGCTGCTCAAGGAAATGAGACGGCTATCAATACACTTCGAATGATTGGTGGGTATTAAAAAGGGGGAAAGAAGATGAGCATAATGGAATGGGTTGTAGGTATGATTCATGTAGCCTTGCGTTGGTGTGAGCAAAAAGGGCAAAGGCACAAGGAGTGTATGGCCGGTCGTGACGTGGCTCTTTCGTTGCTTCCATCTCTCAGGAAATGGTTAAATGAAAATGAGGAGAAAGAATTGTGTGATTGGGTATTGAATGATTGTTACAAGTTGCCGTCAAAAGTAGAGGATTTTATTGAAGACTCACGCCTGCATCGTCTGGGGGCTGCTGCGGAAGCGATGCAGGCGGCTGTGTTTATTTTGCAAAAGTTTGAGAATAATAAAGACTCTTATTTAATGTGCTTGCGGGGAGATGATCCTGAGTCATATCAGGATCAGAAGTTAAAAATCGAGGAAGAATGGAATCAGTGTATCTCTAGCGTCAAGAGTGCGGTTGCAGTGATGGAGGGTTTTTTTAATGATGGCAAGCCGGAACGTTAGCATCCTGTGTGCGGTATCGCTATCGCCCATGCTTTGTCGCCTGTGGTCGATAGAAGTCTTTGATTCATCAGGCCTGTGCCGACGTATCGCCCAATCCCTATCGCCCGGCGATCGCCGATAGGGCACAAGTTGTCCGATAGCCTGTTCATGTCACCGCCCAGTACCGCCGCCAGCGGTTGTTGCCTTCAAAGCGCACCGCGCTGCGCTCGATCAACTCTTCCAATGCACGTTTGACTTGTTTGGGGTGAATCTCGTCACCGATGCGCTGGTGGATATCGCTGATGGCGGCCCCGGGGTACCGTTGCAGGTCTTCAAGCACCAGCGCTACCAGGCGGTGCGGCTCGATGCGTTTGAGCGTGGTTTCACCGGTGAACTTGAGGTTACGCAGCAGGCCCGGATCAACAAAATAGCGCGTGGCCTGGGTACGCCCGGCGCTCTGCGCCAGATGCCAGTCCAGCAGGCGCTTCAGCCAGGGCTGGAGTGCCTCGACCGCAGGCAGCTCTAACACGGCGACCAGTTCCCGGGCGGTCATGGCGTCGTGCTGGGCAAGCAAGCCCAAGGTAATGCGCTCGCGCTGAGTGAGTTGGTAGGTCTGATCCGCCTTGGCGATGAAGTCGATGACCTCGGGCTTGAGGATGCGGCGGCGAACCGTGACCTGCACGCGGTCGTGGGTCTCGATCAGTTCCGGCGCCGGGCGACCTTGTGACAGCAACACCTCGAAAATCTTGTCGAAGCCGCTGCCTTCGCGCTCCATTAACTTCAGGTCGTGAAACAGGCGGGCGAGGTGCTCGTTGCGGCGAACGGTGGTGTGCAGTACGTTCTGCGGTGTGACACCCAGCGGCAACGGACCCGGATTGACCACTTCCAGCCGATCCGGGTGCAGATTCAGGAAGATGTCGCCGCGCTGGGTGTAGGGGCGATGTACCAACGCGTTGACCAGAAGTTCGCGCACTACGATTTCATCGAAGGCCGGTACGTTCTGGCGGTACAGACCATCGGGCAGTTCGTAGCGCTCGCGGAAGTCGGGCACCTCCAGCCAGACCGCCTCGATCAGCTCCATCGGGCTTAGCGTGTGGTCGTCCCACACCAGCTTGTTGACTTTCTGGCCGTGCTCGTCGTACTTGATGAACTGGATGACGGGCGCCGTGGTCAGTTGGGCGCGGTGATGCTGACGGCCAAGGCAGAGCACGCCCAGGTTGGTGAGGGTTTGCCCTTGCGCGAGCTGATAGTGATCGAGCAGTTCGTCGTCGGACTTTTCCTTGACTGAAGTCTTGACCCGGTCGGATGCAAGCAGGGTGGCCAGCAGCTTGTCGCGTTTGGCGGCATCAACCTCGGTGCGCGGAACATGTAGAGTGATTTGCGTTTCCCACGGCAGTGCGGCCCGCTCACTGGCCAGCCGCATCACATCATCGCCCGTGACGGGCTTGCTTTGGTCGGCCACGCGAAGAAAGTAACGACCGTCAGTGGTAGATGCTACAGCCAGGGCGCGCGGTATGCGCAACTCGATGTACTGACCGCCATTTGGGGCTGTGACGACATCAGGCAGCACCGTAACGTTGACGGTGCGGTCAGCCAGCTTTCGCCGAACGGAGTCGGGCAGGTCGGCGGGGATGTGTTGACCGGCAGGCGGGGCTTCCTGTCCATCCTCGATGCCCAGCAGCAGTCGACCGCCCGTCGCATTGGCAAAGGCGATGCAATCCTTGGCGATTTCATTCCAGTCTGCCGTCTTGCCGGTTACTGCCCGCAAGGACTTCTGGTCGAGGAGTTGTCCTTCCAGGCTCACGCGATCCTTTCCCTGCTGTGCTTCATTTCTGTTCGCCCTCGTTCTCCGGCTTGTCGTTGACCACAGGATTCTCAAACAACAAAAAGACCCCAGACGCGTGAGGAATATGCTGCCAGTACGGATTTCACCGTCGACTTTACCCACCAGCGGAGATTCAAACCGGCTGGTTTTATTTGCCTCCCTTCGCCCACGAATCCTTCAATGTCACCGTGCGGTTGAACACGGGTGCGCCGACTTTCGCGTCGTGGCGGTCGGCGACGAAATAGCCGTGGCGTTCGAACTGGAAACGGTCTTCGGGTTTTGCGTCGCGCAACGCGGGTTCCAGTTTGGCTTCGATGACGCGGACGGAATCGGGGTTGATGTCGTCGAGGAAATCGCGCTCCACGGCCTCGGGGTCGCCATCGCGGCGTTGGCCGGGGTGGGGGTGGGAGAACAGGCGGTCATAGAGCCGAACCTCGGCGCTGCAGGCGTGGGCGACGGAGATCCAGTGCAGGTTGCCTTTGGTTTTGTAGTTGTCGGCGCCGGGGGTGCCGGATTTGGAATCGGGGAAATATTCGGCGAAGACGGCGGTGACGTTACCGGCGGCGTCTTTCTCGCACCCGGTGCATTTGACCACGTAGCCATAGCGCAGGCGCACCGTGTTTTCCGGGTAGAGACGGCGGAAGCCTTTGCTGGGCGTCTCCATGAAATCCTCGCGTTCAATCCACAATTCGCGCCCGAAGGGGATGTCGCGGGCGCCGAGTTCAGGTTTCAGCGGGTGGTTGGGGGCCTGGCAGCGTTCGCTGGCGCCTTCCGGGTAATTGGTGATGACGAGCTTCAGCGGGTCGAGCACGGCGATGCGGCGGGGGGCGGCTTCGTTGAGGTGTTCGCGCATGCACTCTTCGAGCACGCTCATGTCGATCCACGAATCGGCTTTCGCCACGCCGATGCGCTCGGCAAAGAGGTGGAAGCCTTCGGCGGTGAAGCCGCGGCGGCGGGCGCCGACCAGCGTGGGGAGGCGGGGGTCGTCCCAGCCGCTGACGTGGCCTTCGTCGACCAGTTGGATCAGCTTGCGCTTGGAGAGGACGACGTAGGTGAGGTTGAGGCGGGCGAATTCGATTTGTTGCGGCAGCGGGCGCGGGAAACGGCCTGCCGTGGCGAGGGCGTCGAGCAGCCAGTCGTAGAACGGGCGTTGGTCTTCGAATTCGAGCGTACAGATCGAGTGGGTGATGCGCTCGATGGCGTCTTCGATCGGGTGGGCGAAGGTGTACATCGGGTAGAGGCACCAGGTGTCGCCGGTACGGTGGTGGGTGGCGTGGCGGATGCGGTAGATCGCCGGGTCGCGCAGGTTGATGTTGGGGCTGGTCATGTCGATTTTCGCCCGCAGCACGTGAGCGCCGTCAGGAAAGTCGCCTGCTTTCATGCGCCGGAACAGGGCGAGGTTTTCGTCGACGCTGCGCTCGCGCCACGGGCTGGCGACGCCGGGGTCAGAGAGGGTGCCGCGATTGGCGCGCATTTCTTCGGCGCTTTGCGAATCGACATAGGCTTTGCCAGCCTCGATCAGCGCCTCGGCGCAGGCATACATGGTGTCGAAGTAGCCGGAGGCGAAATAGAGGTGCTCGCCCCACTCGAAGCCCAGCCAGCGCACGGCCTCGATGATGGATTCGACGTATTCCTGATTCTCTTTTTCCGGGTTGGTGTCGTCGAAGCGCAGGTGACAGACGCCGCCGTATTGTTTGGCGAGGCCGAAATTGAGGCAGATCGACTTGGCGTGGCCGTAGTGCAGGTAGCCGTTGGGCTCGGGCGGGAAGCGGGTCTCGACCCGGCCCGCCCATTTGCCCGCCCGGTTGTCATCGTCGACGATGTTGCGGATGAAGTTGGCGGCGGGGGGGGGGGGGGTAGCGGCGGAGGTCATGGGGTGCAGGGATGCCTGAAAGGAACCCGCCATTATAGGCACGGTAGCCCCAAGTGGGCACGAGCCGTTTGCCTGCGTAGCCTTGTACGCCGACATCCAGTGACCAGCCTTTGGCTGCGGTGGGCGTTCTGGGGGCGACGGCGTCTCGCCGTCGCACGATGACGGGGACGCCATCGCTCCCGGTGGTGCTCAGAACCGATATCCCGCTTTCACATTTCCCGTCATGCCTTCGCGTTTGCCTGTGTAGCCTTGTACGCCGACGTCCAGTGACCAGCCTTTGGTGGCGGGGGTTAGGGTCAGGCCTAGTTCCAGCAGGGCGGTGTCGCCTTTTAACTTGGGTGCGTCCAGTTTGTAGCCGTAGATGCTGGCGTTGGCCTTGCCGTCGTATTCGTGTTCCCACGCTGCGCCGATCCAGGCGGTGGTTTGGGGGGTCAGGGCGTAATCCCATTTTGTGCCTAGTCTGGTTCTTTGCGAGGCTACGTCCTTGAATTTCACTGTTTCGCCGGTGGTGAGTTTTACGGTGTCGCCGTCTTGGTGGCTCCAGAGGTATTGTCCGTAGACATCCAGTTTGCTTTGCTCGGAGAGTTTCAGGAGGTAGCCTGCGCCGATGTGTGCGCTCAGGTAGGTGGATTTGGCGTTGTAGGCGCTGTGGAGGGTGGCGCCGTTGACGAAATGGCCGCCGAAGTCGGTTTTGACCTGGCCTGAGCGCAGGCTGGCGTCGAGGTAGGGCTGGGCGG